>NZ_JBFTLX010000367.1:0-5150 GCF_056396665.1 Cupriavidus sp. 05T313
ATCCAGTTCTTTTTGATCCAGTTCTTTTTGCAGCGATTGCGCTTCACCGTAGTTGCGCCAGATAAAGTAATCGCTACGGGTTTGCATGGCGCCCAGATTGCTGTAAACCTTCGGCAGGGCAGGCACATGGTCACCGTAGAAACACAGAATGGCCTTGCGTTTGCGGTTTGCCAGGTAGTCCGTCAGACGGCCGATCATCGCATCGGCGTTGGCCAGATGCCGCAAATAGGCGGTCAGGTCATCCCACGGCGCACCATCGCCCAGCGAGTGATAACGAGCACCTTCGCCGGCCTCCACCCTTTCAAGGTGGAGTGGCCCGTGGTTCTCCATCGTCATCGCGAAGACAAACGCCGGTTTGTCACCGGCGGACTCCAGTTCCGTAATGATAGCGTCTGCGACCGCGGCATCCGCCACATAAGGTCCGGCGCGCCGGGCGCCGTCGAAATGCCGGATATCCAGGAATCGCTCAAAATGCATTAGCGGGAACACGCGATCGCGGCCGAAGAAGTCCGCGAAATAAGGGTGGATCGCCGACGTGCGATAGGCCGCACGCCGGAACCATCCCGCCAGCGAGGCGCACGGGCGGCGGATAAATGCATAGGGATAGAAGCGCGCATAACCCAGTTCCGCCTCGGGCACGCCCGACAGCATGGCGAACTCCGTGCGCATCGTATTAGCGCCCCATGCCGGCACCCGCAACTCGCCGTACCGGCAAGCGGCCCGGCAAGCGGCGTCGAAATTAGCGAGGATGGCCGGGCGCACGGCAGTTCCCAGGCGGCGGGCATCGAAGAACGATTCGCTCTGGATCACGATTACGTCTGGCCGCACTGCCGGCGCCACGGTCCGGGAGAACGGCCCCGCCGTCAAGGCCGCCCGCAGGCCGCGCGCGGTTCGGGGCCGCAAGCCGTTCAGCAGATATGCCACGAACACCGCAATAAAGCCATGGTGGAGCTGGTCGTCGGACGGCACCAGCGTGAGCGGCAAGCGTGCGGCGAGCACAATGGCAATTGCCAGCGCACCCACGCCGAAAGCCGCCAGTTCCGCATACGTTACGGCGTCGAGTCGGCCGGAGGCGAGGAACGCCCCGACGAACAGCGCCGCCCCGACCGCGATGGCCAGTACCTGCGTCACGCTAAGGAAGGGGAGATACAGGCGGGGATGTCGGAACAACTGGCCAAAAAGGCTCAGGTCGGTGAAAACGAAAGGCTCGCGCAATGACGCATATTTGGCATTGTTGACAATAGCCATTAATGCCGCCAGCGAAAACGCCACTAGCCCGGCAAATGCCGGGCGAGCCGAGATCGCCAGCGTTAGCGTGAAGGTCACGACTAACGCCATCGCATGGATGGCCAGGGCCGCCGCCGGGCGCCGCCATGGCGCGCGCGGGTAGGGCACGGCGATGGCGTCCGGCAGGAAGGAAGCGGCAAGCGCCGCAAAGAAACAAAGCAAAGGCGGCATGTCGGCTAATGCTCCTCCCGCGGAAGATAGGACAGCCGATCCAGGATCGCATCGGCAATCCGCGGCGGCAGCAGCGGGAGCAATCCTATGCCGAAAGCCAGCAAACCGGGGAAAGCAATCTCCGGCCTGTTAGCGGCGAGGCCCGCGCGGATATGGCGCGCCGCTTTTTCAGCGGACCAGAGGAAAGGCTTGTCGCCCGGGAAGACATCGCTCATTGTGGTCTTGACGAAACCGGGGAACACCAGCGACAGATTCACGCCATCTCGTGCCAGCAGCGGGCGGACCGACTCGCCGTATGCCTTAATTGCAGATTTGCTGGCGCAGTATGCGGGGGAGATCGCCATGCCGCGGATTGCGGCCAGGGAGCTGATCATGGCTACCTGGCCACGGCGGCGCTGGCGCATGCGGCCCACGATCGGCAAAACCGTATGCATGGCACCGTAGAAATTTGTGTCGAAAACGTCGCGCGTGCGGGTCAGATCTTCCCAATCCCGGGCTGAGGACAAGGTGCTGGCAACGCCGGCATTGGCGATCAGCAGGTCGATGGGGTGTGCGTCATCGAATTCGTGGAGCCATTGCGACATGGCGGCGGCATCGCGTACATCCAACGCCGCGCTCACCACGGTGGCTCCCGCTGCGCGGCATTGCCCGACGCAGGTAGCAAGGCGGGACGCGTTGCGGCCAATCAGGCCCAGCGTGATGCCCGGGGCGGCATAGGCGAGCGCCATGGCGAGCCCGATGCCAGCGCTGGCGCCGGTGATGACAATATGGCGCGGCACTGCTTTAGCCATGCGCGGTAGCCTCCAGCCGCTTCACCACGCCAGCAGTGGCCATCGCGATGCCGGTGCGGGAATAGAAGTCGCCGTTGATTTGCGTGTGGTGCAGCAGGTAATGCAGGAAGGCCTGGTACAAATTCATGTCAGGACCTTCTGCCTCCAGCCAGAACCTGTCCAACTCACCCTGCCAAGTCATGCCCGCCATGTCATAGATGGCCGTGCCCAGCGTCATTAGCGGGCGGCGATGGTGCAGGGCTGACAATCCCACCGTGCTATTGACCAGTACGACGCCGCGGGCATGGTCGAGCAGCGTGGGTAGGTGGCCCGCGTCGATGAAATCAAAGCGGTCCACCATGTCCAGCGTCTGTGCCAGATGGCGAGAAAATTTGCGATAGTCGATCAGGCCAGTGTCGAGCGGATGGTTCTTGATCAGAAGCCTGGCGTTGCCCGGGGCGTGGCTGGCGAACGAAGTCATGACTTGCTCGATTGCCTGCCGTACGCCCTCGAACGGGGAATGCACCTGGATCTGGGAATCCGAGTTGAGTTGCAGTGGAAATACATAATACGGCCGTTTCGAGCCCAGAAGCCGCTCGGTTATCTCGTGCGCCTCGGTTTTATGGCGCCGTTGCAGCAGCAAGCGGGTCGCCAAGCCCGCGTACTCTCGAAAGCCATTGTGCGGGCGATGGCTGCGGTAGTGCGGGAAGTGTCTCRCGTGCACTACATTGGCGGCGCGGTAGCGGATGTCGTGGAACGCGCGTTCGTAGAGGTTGTAGCCGGTGCTCTGCCCGGGGGGGCTGGGCGGCGTCACGCTGCGGTGGCCGAGGTACCAGTCGGGATCGCGAGGGAGGCGGGAGCGGCCGTTGACGCCATGTTGTTCGAGGGTGAGCCAGTGGGGACGGACGTAGCCTTCTTCGAAGACGTGGATTTTCACGCCCAACTGGTCTGCCGTGCCGTATGCAGCCTGGTGAATTTTCCGACAATCACCAAAAAGCAAAATATCACTAAAATTGCCACACCTGATGGTGTACTCGTACCAATCCGGCAACGATTGTAATGTGTCGGAAAAGTTGCAGGCGACCCCTCTGCCCGAGTATGCGAGGTCACCGCCGCAGAAGTTAACCCGCTGCACCTGATGACCGCGTTCGYGAAGCGCCGCGGACAAGTGGCTGAAGAATGGAGATGCCGTGCCTTGCAGGGCTAGAAAGGAGCGTCGCATCGAAGTTATGAGGGGCTGCAGGCCGGGGTTTGCGACACGGCAGGCACCGGATCTGTCAAATCTGGCGAGATCGCTATGCCACGTCCAAGGATATCGGAGAAGGTTTGAAGGATACCGCAGCGGTTTGGGTTTTGTAAGGAACTGCTTAGCTGATGTTGCAGTTGGGATCCGATTGAAGTGGGCTCGGCAGCCGCACGGATGAAGAGTCGCTATATAATCGGCAGCCATAACCTGGCTTGGTTGCGGGGCGTAGCCGGAAGGCCGATTCCTGCAGATCTGTCCTGTAGAACACAGCACTGGAAACACCCCATTTCTTCGAATTGTCCTGTATCGAGGGCAATTTTGAGTCTGTCGAGCGAGGAAGAATTGCGCGATACCGGCTCGTATAGCTTTGGAAAACACGTTGGATACGGTAATCAAGAACGAAACGGTGCCGCGGGCGACCGGAAGCAAGAGCAGTCTGTGGCAGCGTCTGAAGCGCGTCAATCGACTTTTCCTGTGCACCGTCGTGGTGCCCACCGTCCTGGCGACAGTATACTTTGGCGTCATCGCGTCCGATGTTTACGTCTCAGAATCACGCTTCGTGGTGCGCAGCCCCCAACGGCAAAGCCAGACCAGCGCGCTTGGCGCTCTCCTGCAGGGAACAGGTTTCTCCCGGGCTCAGGATGACACCTATGCGGTGCTCGACTACATGGGATCGCGCGATGCCCTTGGCGAATTGAATCGCGACAACTACATTATTGATGCCTTTGGTAATCATGGTGATTTCCTGAGCCGCTTCCACCGTCAGTTGGACGATAGCTTCGAAGCGCTGTGGAAGTATTACACCAAGCATGTGGTATCCATCGAGTTCGATTCCACCTCGTCGATTACCACGCTGCAGGTGCGCGCCTTCTCGGCCAAGGACTCCATCAGAATCAATGGCTCGCTGCTGGACCTGAGCGAGCGGCTGATCAACCGCATGAATGAGCGTGCCGCTAAGGACATGGTGCAGTTTGCACGGGGCGAAGTGGATGCCGCAGCCGCCAAGGCCAAGGACGCAGCCGCTGCACTGGCCACGTACCGCAAATCCTACACAGTGTTTGATCCGGACCGGCAGTCCGCGCTGCAGTTGCAACAGGTAGCGAACCTCCAGACGCAGCTATTCAATGCGCAGGCCCAACTGATACAGCTGCAATCGATCGCTCCGCAGAATCCGCAGGTTTCGGTGCTGAAGACGAATATCGCGGCGCTGACGAAGCAGATTCAGGAGGCAACGGGTGGTGTTGCCGGCGGCAGGGGGTCACTTTCGGACAAGGCTGCAAGCTACGCTCGCTTGCAACTCGATGCGCAGTTTGCGGAAAAGCAGCTGGCATCAACGATGACCGCTTTGGAAAATGCACGGGCCGAGGCGCAGCGGAAGCAGCTTTACCTCGAACGGCTGGTACAACCGAACGAGCCCGACGTCGCGGTAGAGCCRAAGCGGTTAAAGTCAATCCTAATTGTGCTCGCACTCGGAATGATAGCCTGGGGTGTGCTAAGCCTGCTGATTGCAGGTGTTCGCGAGCACCACGATTGATTTAAGCCCATCTCCTTATACAAAAGTCCAGCGTCCTGACCGGGCGCAGTGCGACCAGAATTTGATGGGACTTGGGCGGGAGGGGTTGTAAACTCGTGCGGATTCGCGTTTACTCCTGGCTTTTTTGAGCGCGAATGAACAA
>NZ_JBFTLX010000368.1:0-5149 GCF_056396665.1 Cupriavidus sp. 05T313
GCGAGAGCAAGCGTCCGGTCTCGACTGAGATAGAGATAGGGAGTCAATGGAACATCCGCTAGTGGTGGAGCCAACCTCACCCACTGCTMGTAAAACGTGCCGCCCCAACCGCCGGATATCCCAATCGTCAGCGGATGACCGCCAGAATCGCGGATAAGCTGTGTTGCTACGCTCGCGACAAGGTCGAAGTTCAAGAGGTCAACTTCAGCCTCTACGTCATGCCACATAGTCCCTGCCCCCCATGCCTACCCTCGATATCCAAGCCGATAGATTTGGCAAATTTTTTAAATACTACCTCTTTTGCTCTACGACCAAAAGAGGTAGTGACAAGAAGTCATCATAGGATAAGCGGATACGCCCTAGCGAGCCTTGGTCGCTCAGACCCGCTAGGCTCAACAGCCGCCGTAGTTTTTGCGGCCGCTCGCTGTAATTGTGTAGGTGCCACCGCGCGGCCCCGTATAGCAAGTGGGCTCCGCCGCCACGCCACGATTTGACACAAACGCTGATGCAGATGCCGGTCTGCCAGATGGCGCCGTCGCATTTGCAGTAGAAGTCAATCCGGCCGAGCCGGGCCCCCGATGGCAGTGGTACTCCCCGGTCTTGCGGTTGTGGTGGCAACCGTTGGCGTCCAACCCTCCGCCGTGGGCATTTGCCGARCCGGCTATTAGCGCAAAGACAAATCCAACACCCACACGGAACACCGCCTTGCGACCAGCGCGCCCCAAAACTGGCGCACGAGCAGATATAACGTCCATCCCTCCCCCTTTCTTCTTTGATTTATCGTGCGGCTGACAACGCCGCTACTTCATTGTCCCGCGTGCGGAATGCCCTGACTATCCTGCGAGAGAGGGAGAAACTCGGTCCGCGAGAAGGCCTCTCACAGGAAAGACCACACTGGCAGCCAAGGACCAATCCAGGATGCCAGCGCGCGAGAGCCTCAGCGATTGGATGCAATTTGGCCGAGTTCGGCCAAACCTTGTCCTTGGAACGTGCGAATCGTTGTAGAGCCATATATAGAGCTTCGATGTGCCTGAGCGAGGAGGCGGATTACTGGCTTCGCGCTTAAGACGGTCGATTCCATCGGCGGTGAAGTCCCTCATAGAGACCTAGCAGAATGTCTGCCGCTAAGTCTTTGTGCCCGTCAGGGCGCACGGCAAGCCACGCTAGGTCTTCAAGCGATGCGCACATGCCACTCAGCTTAGCCACCCGGGTAGACAGACCCCGTGTGCGAGGCCTGTCACAACTCTAGTATGCGAGAGATGCATTTCCTGAGAAAGCGCTGGCAGGGTGTGCCGTATCCTCTCTCACCTTCCCCCTTCTCCCTGAGAGCCGTCGCTGCCCTCGCCTACCATCCTTCGGCGCAGGTCCAGAAAATCCGCGGTTACGTCGACCGTGCATGCGAGCCGCGCGTCGAAGGTCGCGCAACACTCCACGAAAGAGGCAGCCATTGAGGCCATTCCTGGCTCGCCAATCAATCGGTATCGCTTGCCATTCGCTGCTTCGGCCACCAGCCTCCGGACATCCTGAAAGACGAGGGGTGGAGTTATCCAGAATCCGCCACCAGCTCCGAATCGCCCGAAGACGTGCCAACGCGGATGGTAAGTCTGTAATAGGCGCCAATGTGTGACGCGAATTTCGTCTGTCTTGGCAGCCAGGAGGGCGAAGACTTTCGCCATGTTGAATCTCCTTTGATGCTCAACCGAGAACTCCACTCAAGCGAACCCACCCACCCGCTGCTATGTCGTGGGCGTGCCATCATCCGCATCCTCAGGTGCGAGATACTGCGAGCTCACGTTTGTCTGTTGCGTAACGTTGTTCGCGAGAGCCCAGATAGCCCAGGTATGCATGCCATCCGGGTCGTATCCGGGCTGCCCAATTAGGGTGTAGCGACGTCCACTCTGAGTCTGTCCGGTCCGGGTCTGTATGTCGAAAGACGTGATTGCAGAGCTCACGCGACCTGAGCCGCTTGCGATGGATTGGCCAACGAAATGGTGCTCACCTCGTTCAGTCGCAATGACACGCCAACGGCGAAGCCCAATCTCCGGCTCCTCGTTCACTGATGCAACCGACCAAAAAGGCATGGCGCCCCCCAACGGGAGAACCGCGGCGCCGGATAGCTTTGATGATGCCTAAGTCGACAGTGTGCCGAGACAAACAACCGTTTGGAAGTTCGAACGCATCAGCGTCTGGCAGCTAGCAACCGCGGATAGGGGAATTGAGCGCTGCCAGGAAGTAGTTCTGCTTGTAGGCGACAGCGCGTGTGTAAATCGAGTGTAGTCCGTGCGGCAGCAGTTTCAAGGTTGGGCCGCCCTCCTCTGCATCACACCAATGACGGCAAGGTGTCCCTACCCGTAGGGACACCATCGAAAAGACCTAGCGCTTCCTTGCATTCTACGTTTTTTGTCCTAGTCTTTCGGTATGGTTTTACACATACCAAGACTTTAGCCACCATGAACGTGCAGCTGCGCAGCCTTTTCGATGTCGGTCTGGTCGACGAACCGCTGAAGCAAAGTGACAGGCGCTACGGCGGAAAGTTGGAGGAGGAGCGTGAATGGAAAACTGCCCGATGAGACTTGCTGCTCGAGTTGCGTCGTGCTCACCTCTAAGCCCAGCTTCTGCAACCGTTTGGTCAGGACGGCGTATGTCAAGCCGTGGGAGTCCAGCTCGCGAAGGAAAGTCCTGGTACACGCCTCCTCCCATGATTCTTGGCGCTTCGACAGTGTCAATCCATCCGGGAGGTCCGCCTCTACTGCAAGCAGGAGCTGGAAAAAGAAGCAGCAACGAAATGAGCCGCGCTGGACCTTACCCTCGACGGCACGGACGGACTCCACCAGGTCGACGGCCGCCAGGCATTCGACCAGTTGCTCGTACGAAACCCCTTTCCGCACCAGCAAGCCGCGGGCGGTACGTGACGCTAGTCGCGTCCACGCTGTATCAACATGACTCAAGCGGCCCTCGCTGATGTTGTTGCCCTGTTAACCGTATAGCAATAAACAGGGAAAAGCCTGCTCGTCCAAGCAGAACTAGAGCCCTCCTCCGGCAGAGCCAGGCATCTCAAGAACAGTGCAGCACATGCATTGTATCTGGTCCGCAGACACGCGGACCCCGATGCGAGACTGTGCGCCTCCTTGAGCGAGGCTCGTCGTGACCACTCTCTATCTCAATCCCGAGGGAATCCTGCACCCTCAGCACGCTACCGCCAAGCGAAGCCCAGAATCTCCTAGCATCCTGGCGAGCAACGTAGCACTGTTCGAAGAGCTTCTCCTAGCATCCCCTTCAACCGCAATCGTCTTGCATAGTTGGTATGTCTTTGAGGCAGGATACAGGGAGGCCCTCTCCTGCCTGCCAGCGACGACACGTGCAAGCGTCATTGGGGCGACCCTCCCTGGCAACAGATTCCATCGATACCACCACCCAGTCGTGACCGCCAGGCGTGAATGGCTGCGCGTCGACCTCCAGCGACGTCGCCCATCCCACCCGGTTCTGCTCGATACAGATTGGGGACAGGTTCTACCAATTCTTTGTGAATCCAGCGTCATCGTCGAAGGCCAGAAGGACCTGGAAAACGCTATTCAAGCGCTACGTACTCTGCTTCGCAACACGAACACAATCTCCGGTCCCAGCGACGAAAGGGGGAGTCTTCGGTACAGCGAGGAGCAGCTGCGATGAGGATTCTGTTCTTTGTGTGCGACGGAGTCCTCCACCCGTCGTGTAAAGGCGTGCCCGCTCAGCATCGAGGCACAACGGCAAACAGCATCCTGGACGCTGGATTCTTCCGATGGTCTCCGCATCTGGCCGAAGTTCTTGAGGACTACGACGACGTAGTCCTCATCAACGAATGCGAGTGGGGAGCCAAGCTTAAGCAGCGCACCCTCCTGCAGTGTCTTGGACCATCGGCGCGGTGGTTCGCTGGCTCCCTTGACAGCAGGCCAGCGTCGATTGAGAGCGCCAGGACTCTGTTCCTTCAGATTGCTCATCCGACCGATTGGATGCGCATGCTCCCGGCACCTCAACCGCAAGGAGCGAAGCGCATCCTCGTGGTCGACCCGAAACATGGCATCTCGGCAGCGACGGCGAAAGTCGCCTTTCGCAGGAGGTGGCACGTAGAAACCGCGTAGATAGTATTGTGCGATTATTAAGTAGTTAACTTTCAATATATCAAGTTAATGCCTATTGGCCGAATACACATTCTATGTGAGAGCACAGGGAAAACCCTCCACATCACCAGATAGTTTCTCAAAAATCTGCTTGCACAATTTCACGGCAGGCATAAACTCGACTGAACCATGGAGGCTGTAATCATGGAGCATAGAAAACCCTACCACGCATCCAACTAGCCCTCTGCCGCTTAGGACGGGTCGGTAAGAACGTCGCCCCGCAGCAAGCCCCAGCCGGCACCACCTTTCGAGGAAATCGAATTTCTCGACGGGGAGCTATTTTTCGCAACTCAAGAAGGAGATTATCTTGAGATGCCCCGCTTTTGCCTGTGAACTTAAAGAGTCATCTTTCTTGAAGAAGGTGAGTTATTGCCATCATTTTTTGTGCATCAGAAGTGCTAATCACCAACACCAAAAGGAGCATTGGAATGAAGCAAGCAAACCTGAGTGAACACGTGGAGAATATCCTTTGCCAGATGAATATACCTGAAGAAGGACGGCGATATGTTCACCACGTTATCAACAACGGACCTTCACGTACCGTGAAGAATCACTATGGAAACGTGATGTCTCGATACCCAAGTAAGAAGATGGGACATCATATTCTAGTGGAGAGCATGGCTGGCGAATTGGCAAAAGCGATGGAGTACGAAAACGACGAAAGCGTTATCGCTTACTTCGCGCAGCCTAAAGAAATCCAGGTTGACTACCTCGATAAAAATGGCAAGCGCCATGGGACCGGACCTTATCATCCGGACTTTCTTGTCGTAACAAAAATGTCTGTTTACGTCGACGAGGTGAGGGACGATGGCCGGCTGTATGCCCAAACACTAAGCCACCCCGACTCATATTTCAGGGACGATTTCGGGACGTTTCACTTTCTTCCCGCCGAGCGGGTATTTGCGCGAATGGGGGTGCCATACAAAATAATACAAAATTCGTCCATGAATATTCAACTCCTGAATAATGCACGGTTTCTCAAGGACTATCTG
>NZ_JBFTLX010000369.1:0-5131 GCF_056396665.1 Cupriavidus sp. 05T313
GTCGCGGCAGCCACCGGCGCTACCAGCCGCCCGCAGACACTGGGCACCGCCGCGGGCGGCATTCCCAACCTGACGCTGCCGGTCAACGGCCTCTTCACGCTGGGTCCGGCTCCCGCCACGCCTTACCTGATCGAGACCGATTCACGCTTCACCCAGTACAAGACCTTCCTCTCCAGCGACTACATGCTGGGCGCGCTCGGCCTGGACCCGCAGAAGGTGCAAAAGCGCCTGGGCGACGGCTTCCATGAAGAAAAGCTTGTCCGCGACCAGGTCACGGCGCTGACCGGCCGCACCTTCCTGGCGGGCTATTCCGACCAGTTGCAGGAATACCAGGCGCTGATGAACAGCGGCGTAACCTGGGCCAGATCCTTCGGCCTGTCCCCCGGCATCGGCCTGTCCGACGACCAGATGCGCCAGCTCACCACCGACATGGTCTGGCTGGTGGCGCAGGACGTAACGCTGCCCGACGGCACGCACCAGTCCGTGCTGGTGCCCAAGCTCTACCTGGCGCAGTCCAGCGCCGTGGACCTGAACCGCACCGGCGCGCTGGTCACGGGCAACAGCGTGGCGCTCAATGCCAGCGGCAATGTGAACAACAGCGGCCGCATCGTTGGCGACGTCGCCACGCAGGTGCTCGGCAACGACATCGTCAACCGCGGCACCATCGGCGACACCAGCGGCACCACCGTGGTCCAGGCGCTGCAGGACGTGCGCAACCTGGGCGGCCGCATCGGCGGCCAGGACGTGCTGGTGCAGGCCGGGCGCGATGTGGTCAGTGAAACGCAGACGATCAGCGAAGTCCGCACGATCGGGCCCAATGGCTATCGTGCGGGGGCCACGGGCGTCGGCTCCGTGGCGGCCATCTCGGCGACGGGCAACGCCGTGGTGCTCGCCGGCCGCGACGTCACGCTCAGTGGCGCTGTCCTCGAGGCCGGCAAGGGCGCACTGATCGGCGCCGGGCGCGACCTTACCGTTGGCGCCGTCACGCTGGGCACCACGCAGGATGCCGTCTCGCGCGGCGGGCAGAGCTATTCCCACGACCAGGCCAGCACCGTCGCGGGCAGCCTGGTCCAGGCTGGCGGGAACGTCGTCGCCGTGGCTGGCCGCGATGCCACGCTGGCCAACGCCGGCATCCAGGCCGGCGGCAATGCCTCCCTCGTCGCTGGCCGCGATCTCACCGTCACCGCAGCGAAAGACACTCACACCCACAGCGAAGGTTCGCTGGGTGGCAAGGGCGCGGCCTACACGCAAGCCTCGACCGACGAAACGGTCCGGGGCAGCACCGTGCAAGCCGGCAACAACGTCACCCTCGCGGCCGGACAGGCACCCTTGGCGGGCGCCGTATTGCAGGCCAACGGCATCAAGGCGGAAGCGCCCGCCACCGGTGCGGGCGGCAGCGGCGGCAACCTGGCGATACTGGGCTCGACCGTCGCCACCGGCGCCAACGGCAACGGCGGCGGCACCGCGTCGCTGGTAGCCGCTGGCGACATCACCGTCGGCACGGTCACGCAGACGCATACCCAGGAAAACTGGCAAGAACACAAGCGCTCCGGCTTCCTCTCCAGCGAGCAGAGCACCAGCAAGCGCAGCGCCGGGCAGACCTACGCGGTGGGCAGCACCGTGTCGGCCGACGCCGTCGGCGGCAGGGCCGGGCGCGACCTGACGGTATCCGGCTCCAACATTGTCGCCAGCGATGACCTGGCGCTGCGCGCGGACCGCAACCTGACGATTGGCGTGGGGCAGGACACCACCACGAGCAGCAGCGCGGAAGAGAAACGCAAATCCGGCATGTTCTCCGGCGGTGGCCTCTCCGTCACGATCGGCAAGCAGCAGCTCAATCAAGCGCAACAGGTCAGCACGGCCACCAACGTCGGCTCGATGGTCGGCAGCCTGAACGGCAACGCCAGCCTGAGCGCGGGCCAGGCCTACACGCAGACCGGCAGCACGGTCAGCGCCCTGCAGGGCGATGTCGGCGTCCGCGCCAAGCGCGTGGATATCAATGCCGCCACCGACACCGCCAGCTCGTCGCAGGAAAGCCACTTCCGGCAAAGCGGCCTGACCGTCACCGTCACCAACCCGGTACTGGCGGCGGCCCAGACGGCGGGCCAGATGGCGCGCGCACAAAGCCAGACCGACGACCCGCGCCTCAAGGCGCTGGCGGGCGCGGCAGCGGGGCTGGCTGTATCGAACGCGGCCGATGCCGTCAAGGCCGACCCCAAGGCCATGGGTGGCCTCAACATCAGTGTCAGCTTAGGCGGCTCCAAGAGCGACAGCCAGCAAACGCAAAGCAGCACCACGGCGGCAGGCAGCACCGTGCGCGCCGGTGGCGACGTGCGCATCCGCGCCGAAGGCGGCGGCACGGACAGCAACATCAACGTGGTCGGCAGCAATATCCAGGCCGGCAACAATGCACTGCTGAAAGCCGACAACCAGGTCAACCTGCAGGCCGCGGCCAGCACCGCCGAGCAGCACGGCAGCAATAGCAGCGGCTCGGGCGGCATCGGCATCGGCCTGAACCTTGGCGCGCAGGGCGCGAGCATCGGCCTCACCGCCAGCGCGTCCGCCGCGCGTGGCAACGCCGACGGCAACGACGTGACCTGGACCAACAGCCACGTCAACGCCGGCAACACGCTGGTGATCGACTCCGGCGGCGACACCAGCTTGCGTGGCGCCACCGCCACCGGCAAGCAGGTCATTGCCGACATTGGTGGCAACCTCAATATCGAAAGCCTGCAGGACACCAGCCGCTACAAGAGCAAGGACCGGTCCATCGGCGGCAGCCTGACGGTTGGCGCCGGCTTTGCCGCCAGCGCCAACGTTGGCCAGCAGAAGATCGACAGCGACTACGCCAGCGTGACGGAGCAATCCGGGATCCGTGCCGGCGCAGGCGGCTACCAGATCGACGTCAAGGGCAACACCGACCTCAAGGGCGCGGTCATCGCCGGCGGCACGGCGGACAAGAACAGCCTGTCCACCGACACCCTGACTGGCAGCGACATCCGGAACCACGCGGAATACAGCGCCAGCAGCGTCAGCCTTGGTGGCGGATACGCCCAGGGCAAGCCGATGATGCCGCTGGGCGGCGGCTCGGGCGGTGGTGGCGGCGTAGGCCTGACCCAGGGCGGCCAGGCCGCCACGGGCGAGGCGGTGCCTGGCACCAACCTGCCAACCAGCGGCGGCAACGGGCAGGGCGCCTCCTTTGCGCCCCCGATCGCGATGTCTGCCTCGGGCAGCGCCAGCAGTACCACCGCCAGCGGCGTTAGCGCGGGCAACATCACGATCCGCAATGAAGAGAAGCAGAAGGCGCTGACCGGCAAGGATGCGGCGGAAACCATCGCCAGCCTGAACCGCGAGACGGACAACACGGCCAATGCACTCAAGCCGATCTTCAATGAGAAGGAGATCCGGGCAGGGTTCGAGATTGTGGGGGCGTTGCAGCGGGAGGCGGGGGTATTCCTGAACAACCGGGCGAATGAGGCGGATGCAGCCAAGAAGGCGGCCGAGGCGGTAGCCAAGGATCCGAGTGCGACGCCTGAACAGCGGGCGGAGGCACAGCGGCGCGCAGATGATGCGGCCAAGTGGGGTCAGGGCGGGACATATCGCCAGGTCATGACGGCGCTGACGGCTGCCGCTGGCGGCAATGTGACCGGATCGGCGGCGCAGTTCGCGCAGGGTGCGGCGGTGGGGTACATCCAGGGGCTGGCGGCTGGTCAGGTCAAGGCCATGGCCGATTCCCTGGGCAAGGGCACACCGGAAGCCGAAAGCGCCCGGGCGGCGCTGCATGCCATTGTTGGTTGCGCTGGTGCGGCGGCGGCCAGTCAGGCATGCGGCGCCGGAGCGATGGGCGCGGCGGCTAGTTCCGTACTTGGCAGCCTGCTGGCGCCGACCGACGAGATGTCGGCGCAGGAGAAGCAGGCGCGCGAGAACCTAGTGCAGAGCCTAGTGGCGGGTGTGGCGGGCGCGAGCGGTGTGAACGCCACCACGGCGACGAACGCGGCGACGTTTGAGGTGGAGAACAATCAACTCGCTGCGCCAGCGCCGATGCCGCCAATGTGGACGCCGGGCCAGGCACAGACCCCTTTCAAGACACCGGGGAAGCCGGCTGACAAGAGCGAGCCAAAGCTAACTGGCACGCCGGACCAGTCTGAGAAGACGACGACAAAGCCACTCGTCAACCCGATCACGAATGTCGTGGCGGAGATAATTTCGTTGCCGGCGAATGTTGTTCACGGGCTTGGGTTAATCTTCAACATCGGGGGCAGTGGTTCTCCACAATCTACCGGCGCAAATACGGCAGGAACAGGTGAATCGGCTTCGGCGGTAAATGGCATAAAACAGGGTGGCACGGTTGAGCTATTCACGGATGCCAGCGGGCCGAAGGTTCCTGGTGCTGTAGGTGTGGGGCCAACCGATGCCACTGCTGTTGCAGTGGATGCCAGGAGCATGCCAAACATCCCGAGCAATAGTCAGGCTACGGTAGTTGCGAGCAATCCGTATATTCCAAAAGGTGCGGGCGGCACTTTTTCCATGATGGACTACCTGCCCGAGGCCACACGCATTACCCAGCCGGGAGGCGAGATTGTGATTAACGGGACAGCGGCAAATAAGTACCTTACGAACATGCCGACCCAGGCGCAGCTTGATGCTTTGGGGCTAGAGGTTAGGTACCAAGGGCCCTTGTTGCCAGAGTACCAAGGGCAAACATTTTTGCGCGCCGACGGCTCAAAATTGAATGATTCGATGCAATCAATTATTTTTGTGAAAAAGAAGTGAATTATGAAAATCATAGAAAATTGCTGGTCTCAGATTGAGACATATAATTGCCAGTATGGGGCTCATGTATTTGAGAACTCGACTGCGAAAATTTATGTCAACCATTGGCTAGATGTTGATCCGGAAATTGGAGGGTTTTTTTCTAGAAGAAATGATGATGGTTTTGTTGGGCATTGCATTCTTGCTTTTTATGGGGTAAAGATTTTTAAATTTAGTGTTAAGCAATGGGAGTTGGAAAATGGCAAAACAGTATGGCGTGAACCTGTCATTTTTCATTATGAGGGATCTGGAAATGAGGGGGCAATAAAGTACGATTTTGAAGGAAGTTTGCACGGATTTCCTTCATCTGTATCTATTG
>NZ_JBFTLX010000370.1:0-6648 GCF_056396665.1 Cupriavidus sp. 05T313
CCGCCACCGCCGGCCCGCAGGCCATGACCCCCTCGGAAGCCTTCGTCGAGACCCTTGCCGCCAACGGCGTGACCGACATGTTCGGCATCATGGGGTCGGCCTTCATGGACGCCATGGACATCTTCGCCCCCGCCGGCATCCGCCTGATCCCCGTCGTGCATGAGCAGGGCGCCGGCCACATGGCCGACGGCTATGCCCGCGTCTCCGGCCGCCACGGCGTCGTCATCGGCCAGAACGGCCCCGGCATCAGCAACTGCGTCACCGCCATCGCCGCCGCTTACTGGGCCCACAGCCCCGTGGTCATCGTCACCCCCGAAGCCGGCACCATGGGCATCGGCCTGGGCGGCTTCCAGGAAGCCAAGCAGYTGCCGATGTTCCAGGAGTTCACCAAGTACCAGGGCCACGTCACCCACCCGGCCCGCATGGCCGAGTTCACCGGCCGCTGCTTCGACCGCGCCATGGCCGAGATGGGCCCCACCCAGCTCAATATCCCCCGCGACTACTTCTACGGACAGATCAAGGCCGAGATCCCCCAGCCCCAGCGCCTGGACCGCGGCCCCGGCGGCGACCAGCGCCTGAACGAAGCCGCCGAACTGCTCGCGCAGGCCAGGTTCCCCGTCATCATCTCCGGCGGCGGCGTGGTCATGGCCGATGCCATCGCGGAGTGCCAGGCGCTGGCCGAGCGGCTGGGCGCCCCGGTGGTCAACAGCTACCTGCATAACGACTCCTTCCCCGCCAGCCACCCGCTGTGGTGCGGCCCGCTGGGCTACCAGGGCTCCAAGGCGGCCATGAAGCTGCTCGCCCGCGCCGACGTCGTCATCGCCCTCGGCTCGCGCCTCGGACCGTTCGGCACCCTGCCCCAGCACGGCATGGACTACTGGCCCAAGAACGCCAAGATCATCCAGATCGATGCCGACCATAAGATGCTTGGCCTGGTGAAGAAGATCTCGGTGGGCATCTGCGGCGACGCCAAGGCCGCCGCCGTGGCGCTGACCGAGCGTCTGGCCGGACGCACGCTGGCGTGCGACGCCTCCCGCGAAGACCGCGCCGGCCAGATCGCCGCCGAGAAGGCCGCCTGGGAGAAGGAGCTCGACGAGTGGACCCACGAGCGCGACCCCTACAGCCTGGACATGATCGAGGAGCAGAAGCAGGAACGCACGCCCACCGGCGGCCACTACCTGCATCCGCGCCAGGTCCTGCGCGAGCTGGAGAAGGCCATGCCGGAAGACGTGATGGTTTCCACCGACATCGGCAACATCAACTCGGTGGCCAACAGCTACCTGCGCTTCAACAAGCCGCGCAGCTTCTTCGCCGCCATGAGCTGGGGCAACTGCGGCTATGCCTTCCCCACCATCATCGGCGCCAAGGTGGCCGCACCCCACCGCCCGGCCGTGTCCTATGCCGGCGACGGCGCCTGGGGCATGAGCCTGATGGAAACCATGACCTGCGTGCGCCACAACATCCCGGTGACGGCCGTGGTGTTCCACAACCGCCAGTGGGGCGCGGAGAAGAAGAACCAGGTGGACTTCTACAACCGCCGCTTCGTCGCCGGCGAACTGGACAACCAGAGCTTTGCCGAGATCGCCCGCGCCATGGGCGCCGAAGGCATCGTGGTGGACAAGCTGGAGGATGTGGGCCCGGCGCTCAAGCGCGCCATCGACCTGCAGATGAACCACGGCAAGACCACCATCATCGAAATCATGTGCACCCGCGAGCTGGGCGACCCGTTCCGCCGCGATGCGCTCGCCAAGCCCGTGCGCATGCTCGACAAGTACAAGGACTACGTTTGAGCCTCGACAAGTACAAGGACTACGTTTGAGCGCCAAGTCTGTAAGCGCGTGAACATCCGTCGCCCGGCCTTCCGGGCAACGGATGTTTCCGCCCCCCGCGGCAGGCGCCGCATGCGATACGCAACGCCTGCCGCAACCCGCACCGGCGTCATCCGGCGCGACCATGGACCCGGCGGCGAGCCAATCGCCGACCTACTATAGAAACCGTGGCGCGCGACCCTGTGCAGTGCAGGAGACAACACAGTGATTACCGAACAGCAGCAATCAAGCGGCCTGAAGCACGGGCTGAAGCAGCGCCACATGACCATGATCGCGCTGGGCGGCGTCATCGGCGCCGGCCTTTTCGTCGGCAGCGGCGTGGTCATCAAGTCCGCCGGCCCCGCCGCCGTCATTTCCTTCCTCATCACCGGCCTGCTGGTGGTGCTGGTCATGCGCATGCTGGGCGAGATGGCGTGCGCGCTGCCCACCGTGGGTTCCTTCTACGAATACGCCCGCGAGGCCTGGCGCGACCGCCCGGCCATGGGTGAACTCGCCGGCTTCCTCACCGGCTGGATGTACTGGTATTTCTGGGTGATCGTGGTCGCGCTGGAGGCCGTGGCCGGGGCCACGCTGGTGCAGTTCTGGCTACCGGACGTGCCCGCCTGGACCATCAGCCTGGTACTGCTGGTGATGCTCACGCTGACCAACCTGATCTCGGTGAAGTCCTTCGGCGAGTTCGAGTTCTGGTTTGCCTCGATCAAGGTGGCTGCCATCGTGGTGTTCCTGTTCCTGGCCGGCCTGTTCGTGCTCGGCATGTGGCCCGCCACCACCGCCAGCGTCGCCAACCTCACCGTGCACGGGGGCTTTGCACCGAACGGGATCATGCCGGTGCTGACCGGCGCGGTAGCGGCCACGGGGTTCTACTTCGGCGCCGAGATCGTCACCATCGCCGCGGCGGAAACCGCCGAGCCGCAAAAGGCGGTGGCCAAGGCCACTAGCTCCGTCATCACCCGCGTGCTGGTGTTCTACGTGGGCTCGGTACTGCTGGTGGTGTGCCTGGTGCCGTGGAACTCCGTCGGCATCGCCACGCCGTACGTCAGCGCGCTCAAGGCCATGGGCATCCCGGCGGCGGCGCAGATCATGAACGCCGTGGTACTGACCGCGGTGCTCTCGGCGCTGAACTCCGGACTGTACGCCTCGTCGCGCATGCTGTTCGCGCTGACCAAGCGTGGCGATGCGCCCAAGGGGCTGGCCAAGCTGAGCCGCAACGGCGTGCCGGTCCGGGCCATCCTGTTCGCCACGCTGTTCGGCTACGGTGCGGTGGTGATGTCCTATGTGTCGCCGGACAAGGTGTTCGCTTTCCTGGTCAACTCCTACGGCACGGTCGCCATCTTCGTCTACATCCTGATCGCCTTCTCGCAACTGCGCCTGCGCGCCCGCCTTGAGCGCGAAGCGCCGGAGCGGCTCAAGGTGCGGATGTGGGCCTTTCCCTACCTGACCTGGGTCGCCATCGCAGGCATGGTCGGGATCGTGGTCGCCATGGCCTTTATCCCCGATCAGCGCACTCCGCTGCTGCTCGGCGTGGCCAGCCTGGGCATCCTGCTGATCGCTTATGCCGTGCGCCAGTTGTGCCGCAAGCACGCGATCACCGCCGCACCGATGGGCGAGGTGCGGCGGGCTGACTGACACGCCCATCGCCCGATCCGCCCGATCCGCCGGCTCCACCTGATCCGGCTTCCGCGATGCGCGCCATCGCGGATTCACTCCCGGCAAGTCCGCATTGCCTGCCGCCGCGTTTTGCCGCAGCGGCAGGCCCGCGCCTGCCCGGCCGCTTTCAAACTACCTGGCTGCCGCCATGACCGCAAACACCCTACCCGCCATTCCCCAGTCCGCCTTCGCGCGGACCCGCGCCCTGCTGCCCGGCTTCATGCTGTGCGGCGTGATCGGGCTGGCCGCCACCTTTGTCTCCGAGCACTACGGCGGCCCGCAGTTCCTGTATGCGCTGCTGATCGGCATCGCTTTCCACTTCCTGACCGAGAACGCCAGATGCCTGCCCGGCATCGAGGTCTCGGCCAAGAAGCTGGTGCGGGTCGGCGTGGCGCTGCTGGGCGTGCGCATTGCCGCCAGCGATGTGGGCGACCTTGGCCTGTCCGGCGTCGCCGCGCTGATCGGGGCGGTGGTGCTGACCATTTCCTTCGGCGTGCTGCTTGCCCGCGCGCTCAAGCTGCCGCCCATGCTCGGGCTGCTCTCCGGCGGCGGCACCGGCATCTGCGGCATCTCCGCCACGCTGGCGATCTCGTCCACGCTGCCGCAAACCGCCGAGAACGAGCGCTACACGCTGCTCACCGCCATCGGCATCGCCGCTTTCTCCACGCTGGCCATGGTGCTGTATCCGCTCATCGTCACGCACCTTGGCCTCGGCCGGCACGAGGCGGGCCTGTTTCTCGGTGGCTCGATCCACGATGTGTCGCAGGTGGTCGGCGCGGGCTACATCATCTCGCCGCAGGTGGYGGATGCCGCCACGCTGGCCAAGATGTTCCGCGTGGCCATGCTGATGCCGGTGGTGGTGATGCTGGCGCTGGTCTTCCACGCGCGCCGCAAGAAGAGCGCCGTGGCCGGCGGCGCGCGGGCGCCGCTGATACCGGTTTTCCTGCTGGTGTTTGCCGCGCTGGTGCTGGTCAACAGCCTGGGCGGCATTCCGCCGGCCGTCGCGGCGGGGTGCTCCGAAGTCTCGCGCTGGTGCCTGGTGATCTCGATCGCCGCGCTGGGGGTGAAGACCTCGTTCCAGAAGCTGGCCGAACTCGGCTGGAAGCCGATCGTGCTGATGTCCGCCGAGACGGCGTTCGTGGCGCTGTACATGCTGGGCGTGGTGTACCTGATGCGCAGCTTCGGGTGAGCCGGTGGCCGCTGGCCCAAACGATTTACGGGATCTGGCCCTACAGCATTGCGCGCCACCTCACTATGCTGACGTCATAAGGCGCACAGGTCCGCGCAACGCGCGAATCACACACAACATCAAGGAGATCCAAATGGCAAATACCCCCGTCACCGAGGCCACCCTGCAAGCATTCAGCGACGCCTGGAACCGGCACGATATCGAAGCGCTGATGCGCTTCATGGCCGAGGACTGCGTGTTCCACGCCGTGGCCGGCAGCGAGCTGTTCGGCCGCAGCTTCGCAGGCCGCGAGGCGGTGCGCGAGGGCTTCCAGCTGGCATGGCAGGCTTTCCCCGACGCGGCATGGCTCGACGGCGAGCATTTCGTGGCCGGCGAGCGCGGCGTGAGCGAATCCACCTTCCGCGGCACGAAGGCGGACGGCACCCGCATCGAGGCGCGCATGGTGGACGTGTTCACCTTCCGCGACGGCAAGATCGCGGTGAAGAACGCGTACCGCAAGGACCGTCCGCCCGTCGCGGCGAACGGCGCAGGCAACTGAATCCGGCACCCCACAGAGGGCACACGAGGAAGACAGACATGGATGCCACCGCCGCAAGACTGATCCTGCCCGAAGGCCACGCCACCGCGCCTTCGAAGCCGTACGACCCGGCCTACGACCCGCTGGTCGCGCCCACGCCCGGGCAGGGCCGCGAGTACGCCCCCACCTACTGGATCGGCACCGCCGGCGAGCCGCCGCCGGACGACGGCCCGGTCACCCACGATATCGACGTGGACGTGGCCATCATCGGCTCGGGCTTCACCGGCCTGACCTGCGCGATCTTCCTCGCGCAGGAGTATGGCATCAAGGCCACCGTGCTGGAAGCCAACCGCGTGAGCTGGGGTTGCAGCACGCGCAACGGCGGCCAGG
The DNA here is from genome assembly GCF_056396665.1 of Cupriavidus sp. 05T313. Classification (NCBI taxonomy): domain Bacteria; kingdom Pseudomonadati; phylum Pseudomonadota; class Betaproteobacteria; order Burkholderiales; family Burkholderiaceae; genus Cupriavidus; species Cupriavidus sp. 05T313. Next base: position 5,573 of record NZ_JBFTLX010000370.1, read on the forward strand.
CACAGTGCGCCTCGGGCCGGCTCAAGCGTTCGCAGTGGATCCAGCGCTACGGCCTGGATACCGCGCTGCGCCTGCATGAGGAAGTGTGCGACGGCATGGAGACCTTCAAGGGGCTGATCAAGGACATCGACTGCGAACCGCAGCCGGGCGGCCACCTGTACATCGCGCACCGGGACAAGGTCATGCCCGCGCTGGAAAAGGAAGCCAGGATCCTGCGCGACGTCTTCAAGTACGACGCGCGCATCCTCGACGCCGATACCGTCAAGCGCGAGTACGTCGACGACAAGGAAGCCGCCGGCGCCATGCACGAACCCGAAGGCATCGGCATCCATGCCGGCAAGCTGGCCTTCGGCTACTTGCGCAAGGCCCGCGCGCTGGGCGCCAAGGTCCACCCATCCAGCCCCGTGACGGGCTGGGAGACGCGTGGCGGCGTGCATTACCTGAAGACGCCCGGCGGCATCGTGCGCGCCCGCGCGGTCGCCGTGGCCACCGGCGGCTACACCTCGCCGCACCTCCATGCGCAACTGAAGAACCGCCTGTTCCCGATCCTGTCGAACTCCATCGTCACCCGGCCGCTGACGCCGGCCGAGCGGGAAGCGTGCAATTTCCGCACGACGCAGGTCATCACCGATACCCGCATCCTGCGGCACTACTACCGCCTGATGCCGGATGGCCGCCTGCAGATCGGCAGCCGCAGCGCCATCACCGGCAACGATGCGCCGCAGCATAAATACAAGGACAAGCTGGTCAGCGACCTGCACCGCAAGTTCCCTGCGCTCCAAGGCATCCAGATCGACTATTCTTGGTGGGGTTGGGTCGATGTGAGCCATGACATGATGCCGCGCATCTTCCAGCCGGACCCGGCCCAGACCATTTACTACGCGATGGGCTACGGCGGCAACGGCGTGATGTACTCCGCGCAGGCCGGCAAGCGCATGGCCGCGCTGATCGCGGGCAAGAGCGCGGGGCCGGAACTGCCGATCTTCCGCTCGGCGCTACCGTTCCCGAACGTGCGGGAGATGGTCGAGGCGCAGGCTTTCGCGCCGTTCCGCCGGTTCGGGCAGTGGTTCCTGTAT
>NZ_JBFTLX010000371.1:0-4944 GCF_056396665.1 Cupriavidus sp. 05T313
GGCTTTTATAGGAGTGATCCTATAAATTTCTCGGAAAAAATAAGCTGTCATGGATGACCCCTCCTGCGACTGGAACGTGTGGCCCGATCTGCCGATCGGGATGCGCCATTGCAATGCGCTCCGCATGTCCTTGCTAACGTCAGATTCGGCAAAAACTTGACTGCCGGGAGGGCGGCGAAAAGCATGCCGGCGATCGGTGGTCCGCGGCGCCGCAGGTTAAGCAGGCCGGGCGCTGAGGGGCAGGGCCTGGGGGGGGGATTTGACGGGTAGGGACGGGGACGGGTGCGAGCCTTGCGGCGGCACCCGCCTGCCAGTGCTACGGGCGCGTTGGCGCGCCGCGCCGGGCTTCGATCTCGCGCAGTACGCGCCGCTGGATCTTGCCGGTGGTGGTCATCGGCAACTGGTCGAGGAACTCGATCGCCTTGGGATATTCATACGGCGCAAGCTGGCCGCGCACATGCTGCTGCAATTCGGCGACCAGTTCAGCGTCGGCCTGCGCTGAGCGGGCGACTGACGGCACCAGTACGATGAACGCCTTGACCACCGCGCCGCGCTCCGGGTCGGGGGAAGGCACCACGGCGCAATTCGACACGGCGGGGTGCTTGAGCAGGCAGTTTTCGATCTCGCTCGGCCCGATGCGATAGCCGGAGGACTTGAAGACATCGTCGGCGCGGCCCTGGTACCAGAAGTAGCCGTCCTCGTCGACGCGCGCAAGGTYGCCTGTGCGGCACCAGCGCAAGCCGTCTCGCTCCAGGTACTTGTCCGCGGTGGCCTCCGCGTTGCGCCAGTAGCCGAGGAAGAACACGGGGTCGGGATGGCCGTGGCGGTCGGTGCTGCACACGGCAATCTCGCCGTCTTCGCCCGGCGGACAAGGCTTGCCCTCGTCGTCGACCACGGCGAGGCGGTGGCCGGGGTAGGGCCGCCCCATCGAGCCCGGGCGCGCGGGCCAGCCGGGCTGGCCGTCGTCGTTCTGGGCGGTGCAGTTGCCCACGATGTAGTTGATCTCGGTCTGGCCGAACATTTCATTGACGACCACACCGAGCGCGTCGCGGCACCAGGCGAACACGGTTTCCCCTACGGCTTCGCCTGCGCTCATCAGCGCGCGCAGGTGCAACTGGTAACGCTCGCGCGGCGCGGGGCAGGTTTTCATCATCTGCTTGAGCGCGGTGGGAAAGAGGAAGGTATTGGTGACCCGATAGCGCTCCATCAGTGCGAAGGCAACCTGCGCCGAGAACCGCCCCTGATAGCCGACGATGGGCTTGCCGAAATACAGCGCGGGCATCAGTGCATCCCACAGGCCGCCGGTCCAGGCCCAGTCGGCCGGGCTCCAGAATACGTCGTCCGCCTGCGGGAACCAGTTTTGCGAACAGACGAAGCCAGTGAGATTGCCGATCAGTGCGCGGTGCGGGATCAGCGCGCCTTTCGGCGGCCCGGTGGTTCCGCTGGTGTAGATCAGCACGGCGGCCTCGTCGGCCTTGGTCTGAACGGCGGTAAATTCCGGTAGCTCGGCGGCCAGCAGCGCGTCCCAGTCATGCTCCGCGCGGCCCACCGCGCCGCCAACACCGATCACCGAGGCCAGCGCCGGGCACTCCGCGCGCGCCGCCAGCACATTGTCGATCGCTGTTTCATCGGCAATGGCCACGCAGGCATCGCTGTGCCGGAGCCGGTAGGCCAGCGCTTCCGGTCCGAACAGCATCGACAAGGGCGTGGCGATGGCGCCGAGCTGATAGATTGCCATCTGTGCAACCACCGTCTCGATGCGCTGGGGCATCACGATGCCGACGCGGTCTCCCCGCGCCACGCCCAGCGTGCGCAGCGCCCGCGAGAGGCGGTCCGCCTCGGCCTGGATGTAGGCGTAGCTGTAGCTGGCGCGGCGCCCGTCCTCGTGTTCGGTGTGGACCGCCACCCGGTCCGCGGTGGCGGGAGCGCGCGCCCAGCGGCTACAGCACACGTCGGCGAGGTTGAAGTGCTCGGGCACCTGCCAACGGAATTCATCGTAGAGCGCGCGATAGTCGTCGCGGCGGCTGGCGGGCAGGGCGGGTGCGGCCATGCTGGGTCTCCTGGTTTGCGCTCGATATTGCGCGGATGCGTGCCGGGCCGGCTTGCCGCTATAATCCACACAAACGAACGATCGTTCTATTTTTTGGCTTCCCCGTTGTCGCGGGTGAAAGCGTCCGCCACGAAAAGGCACCCGGGGAGACACCATGACAATAAGAGAAACCTCGCGCTCGGAATTTATCACGTTGCGCGGCCTCAACATGCACGTACGGCACTGGGGCCAGCCCGGTGCGCCCACCTTGTTCCTGCTGCATGGCTGGATGGATGTGGCCGCCTCGTTCCAGTTCATGGTGGATGCGCTGGAGCGCGACTGGCGTGTCATTGCGCCCGACTGGCGCGGCTTCGGCCAGACCGATTGGCCCACACGCTATCCCGGCACCGAGTCCTACTGGTTTCCCGACTACATTGCCGATCTCGAGGCCGTGCTCGATCATTACCAGCCGGACCAGCCGGACCAGCCGGTGAACCTGGTGGGGCATAGCATGGGTGCCAACGTCGCCTGCTTCTATGCCGGCATCCGTCCCGAGCGGGTGCGCCGCGTGGTCGACCTGGAGGGGTTTGGCATGACGGGCACCCGCGCCGAGCAGGCGCCCGGTCGCTATGCGCGCTGGCTGGACGAACTGCGGCAGCGCCAGCCGCTGAAGACCTATGACAGCGTGGAGGCAGTGGCGGCGCGGTTGCAGAAGACGAATCCGCGCCTGCCGGACGATCGCGCGGCGTTCCTGGCCAAGCACTGGTCGGCCAGGAACGCCGAAGGCCGCTGGGAAATCCTTGGCGACGCCGCCCACAAGATGGTCAATCCCGTGCTGTACCGGCTGGACGAAGTGATGGCGATCTGGGCAAAGGCCACCGCGCCGGTACTGCATGTGGAAGCGCGCGACTCCCAAACGCTCAGCCATATTGCAAAGGGGCAGCCGCTGGAGGAGTTCAAGCTGCGCTTCAAGGCGTTCCGGGATTTCCGCGAGGCCATTGTCGATGACGCCGGCCATATGCTGCATCACGACCAGCCGCGGGTGGTCGCCGGGCTGGTCGAATCGTTCTGCGCGTAATGTCCGCTGGCGCCATGCCGCTACGCTCAGGCGTGCGTCAGCTTTTCCTTGAGCGTGGCGTTGTTGCTGGTGTGCACGTGCACCAGCGCCTTTTCGGGGAAGGCATAGTGATAGGCGCGGCGCAAGGCCAGCGCGGCCTCGTGGAAGCCCGACAGGATGAGTTTCTGCTTGTTGGGATAAAACGCGATATCGCCGGCGGCGAAGATGCCGCGCCGGGAAGTCTCGTAGGTGGTGGTATCCACCACGATACGGCCGGCGCGCATGTCGAGGTCCCATTGGGCGATCGGGCCGGGTTCGGAGACCAGGCCATAGAGCGCCACCAGTTCGTCGGCCGGCAGGCTGACGGTGTCGTCGCGGGCGCGGATATCGACGCCGGCCAGGGTGTCGCCCTCGGTTTTGAGCGCGCCCAGCATGCCTACCACGAAGTCCATTTCGCCAGCGGCCACCGCGGCCCGCATTTCGGCCACCGTGCCGTCGGCCGCGCGAAAGCCCTCCCGGCGGTGCACCAGCGTGACGCGCGCTGCGATCTTGCGCAGCGCCAGCGCCCAGTCCAGCGCGGAATCGCCGCCGCCGGCCACCACGACGCGCTTGCCGGCAAAGCGCGCGGTATCGCGCACGGCGTAGTGCAGGTAGCGGTCCTCCAGCGCGGCGGCTTCGGGCAGCGCCACGCGCTGCGGGGCAAAGGCGCCAGCGCCGGCGCAGATCAGCACGGYCGCCACGTCGAAGCGCTTGCCGTTGTCGGTGGTGACCAGCAGGCGGTGCGGGTGTTCGTGGCCGGGCGGGCGAGCGGTGGCCGTGGCGTGCGGTGCGGGCGGAATTTCGGCAAGGCCGTTGGCGCGTTCGTTGAAATGCATGGGAAACGCGAACGGCGCGCATTGTTCGAGCAGGCGATCGACCAGGTCTTGTGCCAGGCAGCCGGGCACGGCAGGGATGTCGTAGATCGGCTTTTCCGGATACAGCTCGGTGCACTGGCCGCCGGCGCGGTCCAGCACGTCGATGAGCTCGCACTTCAATCCCAGCACGCCCGCCTGGAACGCGGCGAACAGGCCGACCGGGCCCGCGCCGACAATCAGGACGTCGGTACGGATCACTTCGGATGGGGCGGCGCCATCGGCAGCATTGCGGGTTTCGGGCGTGGCGGAGTCAGTGGCGTGGATCGGCATGGCTTGGCAGGCAGCGCGCGCGGCGCCGCCAGGGGGGAGGATCGTCAGGCCACAACTATACCGCGCGGGGCGGCGCTCCATGCCTACGCCAGTGTTGGCGGCAGGGCTATCGGCCTGCCCGCGGGCGTGGGTTGTGTGGGCTAGCCCACGTGGCCGCTGGCGCGGGAGTAACACACGATTAACGCGGAATATGCGCGGGAGTAGAATAGACACATGCAAAATCCACACGCAATCAACGCAGACCTGCATTGCCATTCCACCGTATCCGACGGCATGTTGTCGCCCAGGGACGTGGCCGCGCGCGCGCGCGCCGGCGGCGTGGCGTTCTGGGCGCTGACGGACCATGACGAGGTCGGCGGACAGGCCGAGGCGCGCGCCGCTGCCGAGGCGCTTGGCATGCATTATGTGCCGGGGGTGGAGATTTCCGTGACATGGGCCGGCCAGACCGTCCATATCGTCGGCTTGCAGATCGATCCGGCTTGTCCGGCGCTGGTTGAAGGCCTGGCGGCGACGCGCTCCGGTCGCGCGGCGCGGGCGCAGGATATCGGCGAGGCGCTGGCCGCGATCGGCATCGAGGGCGCCTACGCGGGCGCGCTGCAGCATGTCGGCAATCCCGACCTGATCTCCCGCACGCATTTTGCGCGCTGGCTGGTGGAGCAGGGGCGGTGCAAGAC
>NZ_JBFTLX010000372.1:0-4923 GCF_056396665.1 Cupriavidus sp. 05T313
CGCGCACCATCACCTGACGCATGCCACCCACCGTCTTGGCCCAGCCGAAGCCTTGCTCGATCAGCTTTCGCTTTTGCTGAGAGATCGCATAGCCTGCGCTGGCGGCAATCGGATCGGGCACCGCGGAGCGTCGCCCGTTCGTGTTTTGGGCCACGTGCGGCATGACCCTCATCCTCAGGCACGCTTCGACGAACTCCGCTGCGTCATAGCCCTTGTCTGCACCGAGCGTGAGCACCGTGCCTGGATCCTCAACGGCCTGCCGAGCATCGTTGATCATGACTTTGGCGGCCTCACGTTCTGCGCAACCGTCCGCGACTGTCACCATGGCGCTGGCCACCAGGCCATGACGGTTATCGCTCAGGGTGTGTCCCATGTAGCGCAGTGCGCTGGCAGTATTGCCTTTGCGGAACAGCCGAGCATCGGGATCCGTCTTGGACTCGTGGGTCTCGTTGCTCCGCTTACGGCCTTTGAAGTCGCCGCCGTTGTCGTCGTCCTCACCGTCTTTGCGCACAAAGCTCTTGTGGCCAGCCCACGCCTGGATCAATGTGCCGTCCACGCTGAAGTGTTCGCCGGACAGCCAGCTCTTCTTCTGCGCGATGGCCAGCACTTCGTTGAAGAACTCGATCACGGCGTCATGCTTGATCAGTCGTTCTCGATTCTTGGTGAACACCGTGGGCACCCAGACCGCGTCGTCCATGGCCAGACCGATGAACCAGCGGAACAGCAGGTTGTATTGCGTCTGTTCCATGAGTTGACGTTCAGAACGGATGCTGTAAAACACCTGCAGCAGCATGGCCCGCAACAGCTTCTCTGGCGCGATGCTGGGGCGGCCACCCTTGATATCTGCCTCGTACATCTCGGCGAACAGCCGGTCCATCTTTGCCAACGCCTGATTGGCCATGGCGCGAATCGAGCGCAGCGGATGCGACCGGGGGACGAAGTCTTCCAGCCGCCGCATGGTGAACAAGCTCTCAGTGAAAGTGTCAGCGCCGCGCATCGAATGTTCAGGGTCGTGTGAGGTTCTCATTTCAACGCTTATGCCCGATCCCAGGCTGACTTCCGTCGGAGGTATTTCAGCAGCCTGTTAAGGCGATACTCAAACATGGGTCCCTCTTTTCCGCTCTTTTCACCGGATCCCGAGGCGCCCCATACGGCCAGGTACACCTACACGGCTCGYTCCGCATTGCGCTGGGGTGTGGGCCGCCCTTGGGGGCGCTCCACACGGCTACCAATCGTTGATTTGGCGGGCTCGCTCCTGCAAATGGCAGCCCTCTCGCGCAGGCGGGATGGGGCGGGCGTTCCTGGACCTGTCCTACCTATTGCGCCGGCCGCTTGCGGCGCGCGTTGTCCAGGTCCTTGCATACGACTTCCGCACCCTGGGTGATGCGCGGGCCGGCCCGGTTGACCAGGTCGCCGTCGATGGCGTACAGGTTGCCGCGCGCTACCGCGGTCACCTGTTTCCAGCGTTCCCACATGGCGAAGTCGGGCAGCGGGCGGTCGGAACGGGTCGCGCCCATGCTGGCGGTCATCATCACCTCGGGATTGCCGGCGACCACGGCTTCCACCGATACCGTCGGTACCAGCAGGGATTCGTTGGCGAACAGGTTGCGCCCGCCGCAGAGCGCCAGCACGTCGCTGATCAGGTGCTGCCCGCTGAGGGTCATCAGCGGTTGCTGCCAGACCTGGTAGAAGACCGTTACCGGCGGCCGTGCGGCGTAGGTCTGGCGCAGTTTGTCGACCTGCTGGCGGAAGCTGGCGGCGGCGCCGTTGGCGGTGGATTCGGTGCCGAGCAGCACGCCAAGCCTTTCGATATTGCTGGGAATGCCCTCCAGCTTGCGCGGCTCGCTGTAGAACAGCGGCAGGCCGAGCGCGCGCAGCCGGTCCGTCTGCTTTTGCGCATTGCCGTGGCGCCATACCACGATCAGGTCCGGCTTGAGCGCGGCGATGCGTTCGAGATCCAGTGCCTTGTTGTCGCCTACGCGCGGGATGTCGCGTGCCTGCGGCGGGTAGTCGCTGTAGCTCACGGTGCCGACGATGCGCGCGCCGCCGCCGGCAGCGTACAGCATCTCGGTGACATGTGGCGCCAGCGAGATCACGCGGCGCGCGGGTTGTTCCAGCGTGACGGTTTGCCCGGCATCGTCGACCACCGAGACAGCGGCGCCGGCGTTGCCGCAAACGCCGATGCCCAGCAGTGTTGTCAGGACCAGCAGGGAACGGGCAGTCATCGGGATCGGGATCATCGGGGTTGTGTCGGGGAAGGTGCCTGTGTTGAGCCGTCTTGATGCATGCCCATGGGCATCGCGGCGCATGCGGATGCCAGCGCCGCGTCGAGCCATTGCCACGCCGCTTCTTGCGACGGGGGCAATCCCAGCCGCAGGCTTGGCGTGGCATCGACGCTGGCCGGTGCGTCGAACAGCCGCGTCCATACGCCTTGCCGCGCAAGCGTGTCGTGCAGCAGCGCCGCGTCGGCGCGCGGCACCCAGCTGAACAAGGGGTGGCTCACGGGCGCCAGGCCGTGCGCGCGCAGTATCGCCGCGAGCCGCCTGCCCGCCTGCTGCAGATGCTCGCGCGCGGCGGCCTGCCAGCCGTGGTCGGCCAGGGCCAGGCGCGCTACCGCGCGCGCCGGGCCTGCCACGGTCCAGTGCCCGAGCTGTTCGGCCAGCGCCGCCAGCAAGGCGGGCTCTGCCAGCACGAAGCCGCAGCGCACGCCGGCCAGGCCGTAGAACTTGCCGAGCGAGCGCAGGACCACCAGGCCGGGGAGATCCGAGCGCGCGGCCAGCGACAGCGCGGGCGTGCAATCCATGAAGGCTTCGTCGAGCAGGAGCGTGCCGCCGCGCGCCGCCAGTTCGGCATGCCACGACAGCAGCGTGTCTTGCGTGAGCGTGCGCCCGGTGGGGTTGTTGGGGTTGACCACCACCAGGTGGTCGAGCCGCGCGGCAAGGTCGCCGCGCGCGAAATCCGCTTCGGCCAGCGGCATCACCTGATGCCCGGCGCGGGCGAAGGCGGGCGCGTATTCGCTGTAGCCCTGCGCCGCCACGCCAACGCGGCCCGGTTTGAGCAATTGCGGCAGGGTGCGGATGGCAGCCTGCGAGCCGGCCACCGGCAGGGCTTGCGGCGCGCAGTAAGCCTGCGCCGCCAGCTCCGCCAGGCCGTCGCCGTCCTGCGGCAGCCGTTGCCATGCGTCGGCGGGCAGGGCCGGCACGGGATAGCCGTCGGGATTGATGCCGGTGGAAAGRTCGAGCCAGTCTTCGGCTGGCCGGCCGTAGCGGCGCACGGCGGCGAGCAGGTCGCCGCCGTGGCGGATCGGTGTACTCATGCGATGCCGTATTGGAGGAGGGCGGCGCTGGCGCCGGCGGCGGCCAGCCATAGCCAGAGCGTGCGTTGAACCAGCCGGAGGCAGGCGTGCACATCGGCGGCGCCGGGTGCGCGTCCCTCGCCAAGCGGCGGACGCTCCTCCCATTCGCCGTGGTAGCGTGCGGGCCCGCCCAGTGCCACGCCGACGGCGCCGGCGCCGGCGGCCATCACCGGGCCCGCATTGGGGCTGGACCACGCCGGCGCCTGCGCCCGCCAGCAGCGCAGCGCTTGAACGGTGCGTCCGAGCAGTGCGTAGGAGAGCGCGGTGAGGCGGGCAGGCGCCAGGTTGAGCACGTCGTCCAGGCGCGCGGCGGCCCAGCCGAAATGCAGCAGGCGGGGCGTGCGGTAGCCCCACATCGCATCCAGCGTATTGGCAAGGCGGTAGGCGATCACCGCCGGCGCGCCGCCCAGCAGGAACCAGAACAAGGCGCCAAAGATGGCGTCGTTGCCATTCTCCAGCGCCGATTCGCAAGCGGCGCGGGCCAGCGCCTCGCCATCCGCGTCGGCGGTGTCGCGCGAGACGATGCGTGCCGTGAGCTGGCGCGCATCGGCGAGATTGCCTTGCGCCAGCGCCACGGCGATCGGCGCGATATGCTGGGCCAGGCTGCGCGCGCCCAGCGCGGCGTAGAGCGCCAGTGCCTGCAACAGCCAGCCCAGCACCGCGCTGAACTGCGTGGCGGCATGCACCAGAATGCCGGCCAGCGCGGCCGGCGTCAGCACCATCAGCGCCCAGGCGGCCAGGCCGGTGAGCCGCTGGCGCAGCGGCGCGCCGCCACGGTTCAAGCGGCGTTCCAAGGCCGCCGCGAGGCGGCCGAAACCCACCAGCGGATGCCAGCGGCGCGGCTCGCCCAGCCACTGGTCAAGCAGCACGCCGGCTACGGCGGCGGCCACGCAGGCGGTCCAGGTAAAGTCGGGAAACGGCCACCACGAAAGCAGCGAGGACAGCGAAGACAGCATCAGCACGCCGGGTCGGCGCCTTTCACGCTGACGGGAATGCCTGCCACCAGCAGCCGCACGCGGTCCGCGGCGGCGGCCAGCTTCTGGTTCAGGCGGCCCAGTTCGTCCACGTAGAAGCGGGTGATGGCGCCCATCGGCACCACGCCGAAGCCGATCTCGTTGGAGACCAGGATGACGTGGCCGGGCAGGGTGGGCAACGCGGTCAGCAGCGCGTCGATTTCCTCGGTGAAGGCGGCCGGCGGCGTCACCAGGCCATGCTCGGGATAACTGCGGGCGTCGAGGAACAGCAGGTTGTTGAGCCAGAGCGTGACGCAGTCGACCAGGATGCAGCCATTGTGGGTCGCGTGCGCGTACAAGGCGTCGGCAAGGTGCAGCGGCGCCTCGACCAGGCCCCACTCGGCCGGGCGCCGGGCGCGGTGCAGCGCGATGCGCACCTCCATCTCTTCATCGGCGCTGTTGTCGTCGTGGCGCGCGGTGGCGATATAGGTGACGGGGCCCCCGGTGGCTGCGGCATGGTCGGCGGCCATCTGCTCGGCAAAGTGGCTCTTGCCCGACCGTGCCCCGCCGAGCACCAGCGTGAGCTGGCGTGCGCGGCCGGCCGCCGCCGCGGCG
>NZ_JBFTLX010000373.1:0-4921 GCF_056396665.1 Cupriavidus sp. 05T313
GACTATCTGAGAGAAGATGCTCCGGAGATTCCCGGCGAAACGCTGCTGCAAATTACCGACCTCCTGCAGGAGCGGAAATATGTCTCCTACACGGAGCTCCTAGACGAACACCGATTTACGGCGGACCAGGTGATTTCTGCCATTGCGGGGGGGTATGTTGATGTAAACCTCCACGTAGAGCGGCTCGACGTCCCGTCTGATTTAATCATTTGCCGTGACGCCGCTACGTCAGCTGCCGTACGAGCAGCTCGTCAGAAGGAGCTTCAACCGGTCCTGCCCTTGCCAGGTGTAATGCGCCTTCGGCCCGGAACTGTCATTCGATACGACAACGTTGAACTCACAGTTTTGATGTGCGGAGAACGTCAACTGCATGTGCGAGATAAAGACGGATACATTTCGGCGCTGGATTTGAAGTCCGTTTCAGCCCTAAACGACCTTAATCAGATTTCCACAGATGCTCCAGGACTCCCGCCTGACGCAAAAAAGATGCTACATGATTTTAGCTCAGCTCAATGGGCGCGAGCCGAAAATCGGCTTAAAGCTCTCGAGAGTTGGGACCGAAAGGCATTTTCCAGAAGCTCGCTTCAAAGCTTTGCCCTCAAAGTTCGGGGCATGACAAACCAGCTCGACCGGTTAATAGCCTTGATGGACCATATCCCAAACCGAGGAAACCACAGCTCTCATCTTACGAATGAAGTAGAAAATAAATTCTTTATCGAAGCGATGAAATGCTACAACTCCCCGGAGCGCATGACAAAACGAGGGGCTTATGCAATTTACATGGGACTAATAGAACATTACATAAAAACAACAGCCGACATTCTTTCGACCAGGTCGTATCAAACCTTCTGTAAAAATTGTAAGCATGTAGAAGATATTCTCCTCCGGGAGGGGGAGAAAGCGGCGTATCAAAAAAACCCTCTTGATTTGTTTTTCACCCAACCCTTCCCGGTCCATGGTACAAGGCCCCACGAAGTCTGCTACATCGACCACACCACCATACCGCTTGCCACAACGGACCTTGAAGGAGTGGACCTAGGCAAGCCAAACATAACGCTTGCCGTGGACGGCGCGACTCGCAACCGGGTGGCATTTTGGCTTTCGTATAACCCACCAAGCGCCGCTTCCGTTCTTATGGTGCTGCGGGACTACGTGCGCCGGCACAAACGCCTTCCAACAGTTATCGTCGTAGACAACGGCAAAGAATTCCATTCTAGCGAGCTTATATGGTTTTGCTATCTCTACGGTATCGAGCTCCGCTATCGGCCGCCTAGTCAACCTCGTGGTGGGGCGGTCGTTGAACGCGCGCTAGGCGCCACCCAAGAGGAGGTGATTCAACAGCTTCGGGGCAATACCACCAATATGCTCGACCCTAGAATGGTGTCCCGGGCAGTCTACCCATTCGACCGTCGCGTCTGGACGCTGCCGGCGCTGTACGCAATGTTAGATGAGTACTTTCTAAAGTATGCCGACCGTGTCCATCCCGCCCTCGGGATGAGCCCGAAGGAGAAGGAGGAGCGGCTATACGAGCAGAGCGGCCGGCGCGAACATACTCTCGTACGCTTTGATGAAAACCTAATGTTACTTACGTGTCCGCATGCGAAAAAGTGGTTCCAGTCGGTGGACAACCGACGGGGAATATTCATTTACGGGCAATTCTACTGGCACGAGAAATTTAGGGAGCTCGAAAAGGGAAGGCATCTGGAAGTTCGTGTAGAACCATGGGACGCGAACGTAATATATGTGTGCCTGGACGGGTGGCAATGCGCCATCATTCGCAACCTTGAGCCATATCGCGGCAGGACCAATCGCCAAGTCCAACAAGCGTACAGAGAGTCCGCCCGAGCAAAAAATCAGCTTTCCAAGAAAGCTATCGGTTCCAGGAAAGTTCTCGCTGACAAGGCGAAGCTATTTATACCCGGCCCGTTTGATGAGCGCATGACAATCAAACAAGCCGAGATGGGCTACTTGGCTAAGAAGCTCGGAATGTCCATCGCGAACTCTAAGGCCGCAAAGTTCCTAGAGCAGACCACTGCAGACAACATCAATTCGCCTTTCGGCGAATTGCGATGGGGGCCGAAAGCGGACGCTGAAACGGAACCTAAAGAGGAGACATTCGCTTCGGATGTTGAGGCCCCCGAAATGGCGGGCGAGGAACGGGACCTTAGTGTACCCCCTCCCCTGTTCGATGAATCCACACTCCGCGCATTTCGCGGTTATGTATAAGGAGCCACCATGCCAGACGACGCATCTCGACAAAATATGCTGTCTCAGATTACTTTCATTGCCGGCGAGACGGTATTAGCCTTCGATTAATCCTAACGGCCATATTCCAGCCCACCACGTCTACGGAACACGCCGGAATTAATTTTAGCAAGCATCCCTGAGGCGAAGAAAATTGGTCGGACAGTGAAATGGCTCGTTTAGTCAGTAACGGTACGAAACTACGCAAAAGGAGAAACCATGTTTACGCGGAACCCAGAATTTGTACACTCAGAGCTTGCTGGGATACTCTCTGCGGGCGCGTCAAAGCGCGAGAAATGGTTCGATAATCTAACCATTTCACACCAAAATCTCACAATCGCTCTTCAAGACCTACTGGAGTATGTTCAACGCGGAGAAGATACCAGATTCATATTTTTAATCGGGATGACCGGCGCAGGAAAGACAAGCCTCGCCAAAAATGCGTTAGCGGATGCTTTCACCGATTTGTGGAAAAATGATAATGGCACAAAAATTCCCTTTATGTATGTTCCGGTTGAAACCAATAATGAACATGCTTTTGCCTGGAAGAATTTGTACAGTGCGATTTTGAAACAAGGCACTGCTGTCCCGGCTGAAAGTGTGCGAGAGGCGGTATATCGTGATGACATTCTGAGATTTTCGAATAATAAGCGACTCACCCTTGGCCCTCTTCGGGAAGCCATAGCTGAGATGGTTAAGCGAAGAGGAGTAAAAGTAATCATCTTCGATGAGGCTTACTATTTTCTCCGCTTCGACAATCTCGCGGTCATGGACACCGTAAAGTCTTTTGCCGAGCAAATAGACGTAAAGCTCATTTTTATCGGCAGTTATGAATTGCAAAAACTCGCGGCGCAATATGCAATCCAGATTCGGCGCACCGAAGTGGTGCCATTTTTCCGCTATGACCCTAAGAAAAAATCAGAAATGAGAGAATTTTCTGCCGTCATAGAGAAGTTCGCGTCGAATTGGCCTTGCGAGCGCATCCCAGATTTTCCGGCGGCGGCCGTTGAATTGGCAACTGCGTCCATGGGGGGGGTCGGACAATTATCTGTTGTTCTTACGAACTTCTTAGGCTATCAGCTTCGCAGCAAAGGCGAAATCTGGACGCCTAATATGTTCGGGAAAGCGTTGAAGGCAGAAAGTCTTGAGGAAGAGATGCGTGAACAGATATTAAATGGGGAGAGGGAACTCAGGCGCAAGTATGCCATCAAGAATCATTTCTCGACAAATAATGGAATAGAGGAAATCGGAGAGAAGCTAGCCAATTGAGATTCTCAGATGCACCCCCTTTACAATCTTGCGCCGATAGGATTCGGGACAAGCCAAGCGGAATCGTTAGTGAGCTACGATTTTCGGTTGGCAAATGCCCACCGCGTTCCCGTACGAACTCTTAATAGGAGCGTGCTGGTGCCCCTAATGGGCGGCCGAAATGAAACGATGCTAAACACCTCGTGGTCAGGGCGGGCAGTATCCGCGATGGTTAGTATCGGATGCACATCGGACGCATGGTCAACTGCTCTGAATAAGGCGACAGGCAGAAACGATTTACAATTTGGAACCCTAAATTTTACATCTGTTTTTTTATCAGCACACCGCCTACACACGAAATGCGCTCGATATTGCCGAGAATGTTTGCAAGATTTTTCTCTTCATAGCGAAGAACCTTGGATACCAATTTTGTGGCATATTGATGTCGTAACTGCTTGTCCAATTCATCGCACAAGGCATCGTACGCGCAGATGCGGGTCGCCGGAAAAGTCCCCCTATCAGGCTCTGCGCAGGGTACTTCCCGAAAACTGTTGGATATGCGGGCGTATTTTTTGTCTTTGCGACAATTCCCGTTCGATAGAGGCTACCGACGAAGAGGTAGCCGTAGCCGAACTCGTTGGAGAGCTAATCGCGATTGGGACTTCGGGGATACAGCTGCCAGCTGACGCCTTGCAGCTTTGCAACGAATCGATGCCTTCGGTTCTAGGAGAACATTGGCTTCGCCGCAGCGCAGAGGCCTGCAATGTCCACGTTAGTGGAGTTCATCGAATGTTCCGGCAAGCGGGTACCCGGACTTCGCTTCCCGGGCTTGTTCGATTCTGCCTGTGCAATCAACTGTCACTTGCACAGATGGCTCTTGGYAAAGTTGAGTATCGGTCTTGCAATGCCCCGAGCTTACATCGCACAGGGAAATATGACGCCGTCAATCCTAAACGCATCCGAAACGAGGTGCAGAAATCGATTGCAGCGGGCGGCGTCCGAAGCTTGCGAGACTTGGCACGAAAGCTCCATCACGACCCCAAAACACTTGAAATGGCCGTTCCCGACCTGATACCAGCCCTAAAGCTCGCCAACGCAGCATTTTCTGTCGCAGAAGCCAATATTGCCGCTGCGAAAGAAGAAGATAAGTGCCGCAAGACTATTGCAGCACTCCTCCGAAAGGGTCTAACCCTAACTCTCCGCAACGTGAGAGAACATACCGGACAAACTTGGCACTCGTCTAGCAGGAAGGCCAAAGTGTTCCTGGCGATGCGGGAGCGATATATCCATCACTGAAGTGCACTCACGAGAAGGAAATAATAATTTATGAGGGACAAAGTAAAGTAATTCGCTGGATTTCACGCAGTAAAGTAAAAGGGCCGAATCGTCCAGCGAATCACTTAAGCTGACACACCGGGTGGGCCTATGG
>NZ_JBFTLX010000374.1:0-9388 GCF_056396665.1 Cupriavidus sp. 05T313
GTCCAGGGCGGGCCGCTTGTCGCCCGACACCACCATCCAGCCGGACCGGTAGCCGCACGAGCGGTAGTTCTTCGACAAGCCGTTGAACGTGACGGTCAGCACATCGGTCGACAGCGAGGCGATCGAGGTGTGGGTATGGCCGTCGTACAGCACCTTGTCGTAGATCTCGTCCGCGAAGATGATCAGCCCATGCTCGCGCGCGATCGTCACGATGCTCTTGAGCAGTTCGTCCGAGTACAGCGCGCCGGTGGGGTTGTTSGGGTTGATGACGACGATCGCCTTGGTRTTCGGSGTGATCTTGGCCCGGATATCGTCGAGATCGGGCATCCATTCATTGGCCTCGTCGCACACATAGTGCACCGGGGTGCCCCCCGAGAGGCTCACGGCGGCCGTCCAAAGCGGGTAATCCGGCGCCGGCACCAGCACTTCGTCGCCGCTGTTGAGCAGCGCGTTCATCGACATCACGATCAGTTCCGAGGCGCCGTTGCCGACGTAGATATCGTCCAGGCCAACGCCCTCGATGTTCTTCTGCTGCGTGTAGTGCATGATCGCCTTGCGCGCGGCGAAGATGCCCTTGGAATCCGAGTAGGCTGCCGAGTTGGGCAGGTTGCGCATCATGTCCTGCTGGATCTCTTCCGGCGCGTCGAAGCCGAACACGGCCAGGTTGCCGATGTTCAGCTTGATGATCTTGTGGCCTTCCTCTTCCATCTGCTTGGCCTTCTCCAGCACCGGGCCGCGGATGTCATAGCAAACATTGTTGAGCTTATTGGATTTCTGGATCGGTTTCACGGCGATGTCGGCAGGAGGCAAGCGCCGCCGGCTGGCGGCGGCAATCTAGGGAATCTGGGTGGGAAAGGAGCGGCCCGTTGTGCGCATCCGCTGCGATGCAACGCAAAACGTGGCAGGCAGGAAGGCAAAAGCTATAATTTATCGGATTATGACAGACTTCGGCAGGGATTCTTGCATTGCAGCGTACGGCGCCGTCACCCGGCCCCCGCGACGGCAACCCCCTCCCGACCTGCCCCAAAATGCTCTCAACCCGCCTTGCGCGGCCCGGCCGGGTGCCGGACGGCCGCCCAAGGCAGCGCCCGATAAGGTTTGCCCTTGAAACTCCACGCTGACCAGCCCAATGCTCTCAATACGGTGACGTCCTACGGACCGGGCTATATCGACATCAATATGGTGCGCTACACGGAATCCGTGCTGGTCATGCCCGAGGGCGAGATCCGGCCCTGGCCGGTGCAGCGCTTCGAAGACCTGGAGCCGGCGCATTTCGAAGGCCTGCTGGCGCACTCGCCCGAGGTGGTGCTGCTTGGCACCGGCAACCGCCTGCGCTTCCCCCACCCCCGCCTGACCGCGTCCCTGGCGCGCCTGCATGTGGGCGTAGACGCGATGGATCTCCAGGCCGCCTGCCGCACCTACAATATCCTGATGGCTGAAGGCCGCAAGGTGGCGGCCATCCTGCTGCTGGAAGACCCGGCCTGAGTCCGCCGCGCCGCCTGCCGGGCGGTGCCGCAAGTTAAGTCCGCGCCACGCTTGAAGTTTCCGGGCCCGCCCCCATCTGCCGCCACCATGGTGGCAGCACTCATGCAGCCGCCCCCTTCCTGCCCCTCCCAGGAGCCATAAGAATGACAGTCAGTCTCAGCAAGCCCGTACCCGATTTCAGCGCGCCCGCCACCGGCGGCACGTTCAGCCTTGCCGACCAGCGCGGCAAAACCGTCGTCCTGTATTTCTATCCCAAGGACAACACGCCGGGTTGCACCACCGAAGCCATGAACTTCCGCGACCAGCATGACGATTTCGTCAAGGCCGGCACCGTGGTCTTCGGCATCTCGCGCGACAGCCTGAAGTCGCACGAGAACTTCAAGGCCAAGCTGGAACTGCCGTTTGAGCTGATCTCCGATGGCGATGAAGCCGTCTGCCATCTGTTCGATGTCATCAAGATGAAGAAAATGTATGGCAAGGAAGTGCGCGGCATCGAGCGCAGCACCTTTATCATCGACGGCAAGGGCATCCTGCGGCACGCCATGCGCGGCATCAAGGTCCCCAACCACGTCGACGAAGTCCTGCAGATCGTCCGCGCGCTCTGATTCGGGCGGTTGCCGGGCCATTCCCTGGCCCTGGCGGACGGCATGTTTAATGCGCCGCAGCAACACCCTCGCAAGTCGTCTCGGCCAGCGATTGCAAAACAGAAAACGTTCGGATACATTGACCTTTAATGAGTTCAGATTCCGGATGCCACGCTGCTTCATCGTCCCGGCCCAGGCGCTTCCTGCCACAGGCCGGTAGCGGACCTGCCGTGTCTCCGGTCCGAAAAAAAGCCGCCAAACCTGCCCCCCAGGTCTGGCGGCTTTTTTGTTTGTACTGCCCCCACGCACAGGACACGATCGGCAAGTCCGCGGCGCCAAGCGGCCGCGCCAGTGTCCTGCGCCGTTTTCCAGCCGTCTTCTCCCCCTGAAAGGAAAGCCAAGCATGCCGCTGCCGACCATGCCCGCCAAGCCTGCCCAATTGCTTGACCCGAGCGAATTCGCCCCGGTGACCAAGCTGACCAAGGCCAAATCAGCGTCGCAGGGTAAGAAACCTGTGCCGGCGCTGGAGCGTGTGGCCTTGCTGGAAACCGGAAATAGCCAAGCGGAAGGCGCGCCGGCCGTGGTGGCCCGCGCCAGCGGTTCGACGCGAGCGCGCACCAAGGAAGCGCCTCCGTCCTCGCTGAAGTCCGTACCGCCGCTGGCCGCCGTACCCTCGGCGCCCGCCAAGCCAGTACCGAGCACCACCAATCGCCGCGCACAAAAACACGTTGGTCCCAGCAAGCTGTTCGTGCTGGACACCAAYGTGCTAATGCACGACCCGWSCTCGCTGTTCCGCTTCGAAGAGCACGACGTCTATCTGCCGATGATGACGCTCGAGGAGCTGGACAACCACAAGAAGGGCATGAGCGAAGTTGCCCGTAACGCGCGCACCGTCAGCCGCACGCTGGACGCGCTGGTGGGCGGCACCGACGGCGTGCTCGACGAGGGCTTGCCGCTGGCCAAGCTGGGCAACCGCGACGCGCAAGGCAAGCTGTTCCTGCAGACCAAGCTCAACGAGATCAAGCTGCCCGACGGCCTGCCGCAGGGCAAGGCCGACAACCAGATCCTGGGCGTGGTCAGCGCGTTGCAGCAGCAATTCCCGGAGCGCCAGGTCGTGCTGGTGTCGAAAGACATCAACATGCGCATCAAGGCGCGCGCCCTGGGCCTGCCCGCCGAGGATTACTTCAACGACCAGGTCCTCGAGGACAAGGACCTGCTCTACTCGGGCGTGATGCTGCTGCCCAACGACTTCTGGGCCAAGCATGGCAAGGGCGTGGAAAGCTGGCAGGACCCGAAGTCCGGCGCGATGTTCTATCGCCTGACGGGCCCGCTGGTGCCCTCCTTCCTGGTCAACCAGTTCGTCTACATGGAGCCCAGCGACGGCAGCCTGCCGCTGTACGCCCAGGTCAAGGAAATCAACGGCAAGACAGCGCTGCTGCAGACGCTCAAGGATTACACGCACCACAAGAACAATGTGTGGAGCGTGACCGCGCGCAACCGCGAGCAGAACTTCGCACTCAACCTGCTGATGCATCCGGAGATCGACTTCGTCACGCTGCTGGGCCAGGCCGGTACCGGCAAGACCTTGCTGGCGCTGGCCGCGGGCCTGGAGCAGGTGCTCGACCAGAAGCTGTACAACGAGATCATCGTCACCCGCGCCACCGTGCCGGTCGGCGAGGACATCGGCTTCCTGCCGGGCACCGAGGAAGAAAAGATGCAGCCCTGGATGGGCGCCTTCGACGACAACCTGGAAGTGCTGCAAAAGAGCGACGACAGTGCCGGCGAGTGGGGCCGCGCCGCCACCCAGGAACTGATCCGCTCGCGCATCAAGGTCAAGAGCATGAACTTCATGCGCGGACGCACCTTCGTCAACAAGTTCGTCATCATCGATGAGGCGCAGAACCTGACGCCAAAGCAGATGAAGACGCTGGTAACGCGTGCCGGCCCCGGCACCAAGATCATCTGCCTGGGCAATATCGCGCAGATCGACACGCCTTACCTGACCGAAGGCTCGTCCGGTCTCACTTACGTGGTAGACCGGTTCAAGGGGTGGAGCCACAGTGGCCATGTCACGCTGGCGCGCGGCGAACGCTCGCGCCTGGCCGATCATGCCGCGGACGTCCTGTAAAGGCCACCGACCGGAAGCCCATGTAGGAGCATACCCGGCAGATTTGTCTGCCGGCTTGGCCTAGCATCAAAGCATCCGGAGCGCCCGCCATATCGGCACCTCGCGTGCCGGCGAATGGCGGGCGCTTTTTTTGCCCCCTCCGGCTTGTTGAATCGATGGAGACATTGATGGACAACCACCTGCACCACCATCTGGCTTGCGCCCGCAAGTACATGCCCCTACAGCTATCACGACCATTGCGGCCATTGCGGCCATTGCGCCTGGCACTCGCCGGCAGCATCGTGATTGCCGCATTTTCATGGCTATCGGCTCCCGCGCTGGCTGCCGACGAAATGGTGATCCGCACCATGGGCCCGGTCGCGGCGAATATGTCGCCGATGTGGCCGTACGCATGACGCGAGAAGGCCACGAAGTGGCCAGCTTCACGGCATCGGGCCCGAAGTGCCTGATAAAGGCCCCGCAAGGCAGCTACAATATCGAAGCGACTTATAAGGGTCAGGCCAAGTCGATAACCGTCAGTACTGGCACATACAACGCACAGTTGCGCTGGTAGGCCCACGGGCGGCAGCTTCGCTGCCTGCCCGCCACTGGCGCGGCACCTGACCCGGGACCGGACCGAGAAGGATGCCACCGCGCCAGATAGCCCATACCGGAAGACCCGCGCCTTTGCTGGCCGGCGTCTTCGACAGCGCCCGCCTGCCCGCGCTTTGCACCGCTGCGCTGCTGCTTGCCGCCTGCGCCTCTGCTCCGCCGACGCGGCCCGGCGCCCAGTCCCGGGCATCGGCCCCGCCCATGGTCGATCCCAGCGCCGGGCTCGAAGAAGTGTCCATCCAGGCCATGTCCCTGGTTGGCACGCCCTATCGCTACGGCGGCAATACGCCTGACTCCGGCTTCGACTGCAGCGGCCTGGTGCGCTATGTCGTGCTGCGCGCCGCCAACGTCAACTTGCCGCGCACCACCGAAGCCATGGGCGATCGCGGAGTCGCGCTGGAGCGCAGCCAGGTGGCATCGGGCGACCTGGTTTTCTTCAATACCACGGGCCGCGCCAATTCGCATGTCGGCATCTATGTCGGGCAGAACCGCTTTGTCCATGCACCCTCCACCGGCGGCACGGTGCGCCTTGAGGACATGAGCAAATCCTATTGGGCCTCCCGCTACAACGGTGCCCGACGGGTCGCGACAGGGTTTACGCCGCCGCCGGCTGCCTCACCGGCGCCGCAGCCATCGGTTGTGCCGCCGGTGCCGGTGGACGACGACCCCATCGCCGCATTCGCCAATCGCTGACGGCATACGCTCTCCCGCACCGCAACAAACAAAAAGCCAGGCATTGCGCCTGGCTTTTTGCATTCTTGTCGAAGAGGTGTCCGATCGCTCAGAGCACGTGCCGGCCGATCCACCACGCGATGGCTGCCATGAAGGCAGAAGCCGGAATGGTCAGCACCCAGGCCCAGACGATGTTGCCCGCCACGCCCCAGCGCACCGCCGACATCTTCTGCACCGAACCCACGCCGACGATGGCGCCCGTGATGGTGTGCGTGGTCGACACCGGCACGCCCAGCGCCGAAGCGATGAACAGCGTGATCGCGCCACCGGTCTCCGCGCAAAAGCCGCCTACCGGCTTGAGCTTGGTAATCTTCTGGCCCATGGTACGCACGATGCGCCAGCCACCGAACATGGTACCCATGCCGATCGCCACGTAGCAGGAAACGATGACCCAGACCGGCGGCTCCGCGCCGCCCTGCGCCACGTGACCGCTGGCGATCAGCAACATCCAGATGATGCCGATGGTCTTTTGCGCGTCATTGCCTCCGTGGCCCAGGCTGTAGAGCGAGGCCGAGATCAGCTGCAGCCTGCGGAACCAGCGGTCCACCCGCGACGGCGGCGTGCGAAAGAACGTCCAGGCCACGATCACCATCATCAGCGAACCGAGCAGGAAACCCAGCAGCGGTGAGATCACGATAAAGGCCACGGTCTTGAGCAAGCCACCACCAACCAGCGCACCGGTGCCGCTCTTGGCCACCGCGGCGCCAACCAGGCCGCCGATCAGCGCGTGCGAGGACGACGAGGGAATGCCGTAGTACCAGGTGATCAGGTTCCAGGCAATGGCACCCATCAGGGCGCCGAAGATGACATAGTGATCGACAATATTGACGTCGATCGTGCCGGTTCCCACCGTGGCCGCCACCTTGAGGTGGAAGATAAAGATAGCCACCACGTTGCACATGGCGGCCATCGCCACCGCATGGTGCGGCTTGAGCACGCCCGTCGACACCACCGTGGCAATCGAGTTGGCGGCATCGTGGAAGCCGTTCATGAAATCGAACAGCAAGGCGAGCGCCACCAGCAGGGCGATCACCCACAAGCTCATTTGTATGGTCTGCATTCCGATGTGTGCCTCAGGCGTTTTCCAGGACGATGCCTTCGATGATGTTGGCAACGTCCTCGCACTTGTCGGTGATGGTTTCCAGTTGCTCGTAGATGGCCTTCAGCTTGATCAGGCGCTTGACGTCCGTCTCGTCGCGGAACAGCTTGGACATCGCCGCGCGCATTACGCGATCGGCCTCGGACTCGAGCTGGTCGATCTGCTGTGCCGTCTTCAGGATCGCGCTGGCATTGCTCATGTCTTCAAGCAGGCCGACCGCGATCTTGACCTGGTCGCAGCACTGCACGCAGATGGCGGCGAGCTTGCGCGCCTCGTCCGTCAGGCTGGTCACGTCGTACAGCGAGATGGTTTCCGCCACGTCTTCCATCAGGTCGAGGATATCGTCCATGGTGGTGATGAGCTTGTGAATCTCGTCGCGGTCCAGCGGCGTGATGAAGGTCTTGTGCAGCAGGTCGATCGTGTCGTGCGTAATGCGATCAGCCTTCTTTTCAGTGGCCTGCACGCGGCGCGCATGCGCCTCGGCATTGGGCAGATCGTTGACCAGCACCTCCAGCTCGCGGGCGGCGGTCACCGCGCAATCGGCATGCTGGTTGAAGTATTCGAAGAACTTGCCCTCGGTGGGCATGAATCGGCCGAACATGGAATGTTCCTTGTCGAAGCGCGGGGGCGCCGCGGGTTATTGCTGAATGAGGCAGGTACGCATTGCATGACAGCCGCCCTGGGGCGGCTGTCATCAAAACGCAATATTTTACAGGGTTGTGGAGCGAAGCCGGAGGACTTTGACAAGCGGCATGGACAATCCACCATCGCAGCCGAGCCACGATGCCCGGCAAGCCGCGCCAGGACAGGCTTCAGGTATCGTTATCGAAGAAAGCGGGGCCGCCGCTGAAGTTGTCAAACTTCGTGAATTGACCCAAGAAAGTCAGGCGCACGGTCCCGATGGGGCCGTTACGCTGTTTACCGATAATAATTTCGGCCGTGCCCTTGTCCTGCGAATCCGGGTTGTAGACCTCATCACGGTAAATAAACAGGATCACGTCGGCATCCTGTTCGATAGCGCCGGATTCACGCAAGTCGGACATCACCGGGCGCTTGTTGGGCCGCTGCTCAAGGCTTCGGTTCAGCTGCGAGAGCGCGATCACCGGACAGTTGAGTTCCTTGGCCAGCCCCTTGAGCGAACGCGAGATTTCCGAGATTTCGGTCGCGCGGTTTTCACCGCCGCCCGAACCCGACATCAACTGCAAATAGTCGATGATGATCAGGCCAAGCTGGCCGCACTGGCGCGCCAGCCGCCGCGAGCGGGCCCGCAGTTCCATCGAGCTCAGCGCCGGGGTTTCGTCGATGAACAACTGGGCATCGTTCATGCGCTGGATGGCATGTGTAAGCCGTGGCCAGTCCTCGTCGAGCAGGCGGCCAGTACGCAGGCGGTGCTGGTCCAGGCGGCCGACCGAGCCAAGCATACGCATGGCCAGCTGTGTGCCGGCCATTTCCATCGAGAACACCGCCACGGGCAGGCCCTGCTCCACCGCCACGTGCTCGCCGATATTCAGCGAGAAGGCGGTCTTACCCATCGAGGGGCGCCCGGCAACGATGATCAGGTCGCCCGCCTGCATGCCGCTGGTCATGCGGTCCAGATCGATGAATCCCGTCGGCACGCCCGTCACGTCGGTACTCGAGTCACGGTGGTACAACTCGTCGATGCGCTCCACCACCTGCGTCAGCAGCGGCTGGATCTCCTGGAAGCCCTTCTGCCCGCGCGAGCCCTCCTCGGCAATGGCGAACACCTTTGATTCGGCTTCGTCGAGCAGTTCCCGCACTTCGCGCCCCTTGGGGGCGAAGGCCGCACTGGCGATATCGTCGGCCGCGGTGACCAGCTTGCGCAGCACCGAACGCTCGCGCACGATTTCCGCATAGCGGCGGATATTGGCAGCACTAGGTGTGTTCTGCGCCAGCGAATTCAGATAGGCCAGCCCGCCCACCTCCTCCGCCTTGCCAGCGACCTGAAGCGTCTCGTAGACAGTGATGACGTCGGCGGGCTTGGTGGCGGCGATCAACCGGGAGATGCTCTGGAAGATCATCCGGTGATCGAAGCGGTAGAAGTCCGCTTCGGACAGGAAATCGGCGATACGGTCCCAGGCGGCATTGTCCAGCAGCAAGCCACCCAGCACCGATTGCTCGGCCTCGATGGAGTGCGGTGGAACCTTGAGATTATCTAGTTGGGGGTCTGCGACGGGCGCGTTCATGGGAAGGGATTATAACGGTCGCCGCCAGACAGCCGGGGGAGAATTCGCAGCCGGTTGTTACCGCGTCCGGCCAAGTGACGGCGGGACAACCAGCCCTGTGGCAATGATGCAAACGAGGGTAGCGGCCAAACAAAAAGGCAGGAGCAAAACGCTCCTGCCTTTTTGTTTGGTCAAGCCCGATACCGGCAACCGGCCCTGCCAGCCCAACAGGCACAAGCGGGACCGGTAGCGAGATCAGTGCTTAGACGTGTTCGCCCAGGACGGAAACCGTCACGTCGACCAGCACGTCGGTATGCAGCGAAACGCTGACCGGATGGTCGCCGACGATCTTCAGCGGGCCATTCGGCAGGCGCACTTGCGCCTTCTCAACCTTGAAGCCTTGACCAGCCAGCGCTTCGGCGATGTCGGCGTTGGTGACGGAACCGAACAGGCGGCCGTCCACACCCGACTTCTGGGTGATTTGCACGGTCAGGCCGTTCAGCTTTTCGCCTTCGCCCTGGGCCGCGGCCAGCTTCTCGGCAGCTGCCTTTTCCAGTTCAGCGCGCTTGACTTCAAACTCGCTGAT
>NZ_JBFTLX010000375.1:0-7750 GCF_056396665.1 Cupriavidus sp. 05T313
GTGGTGGTATGTTGCACTCAAAGGAATACGACATCCCCCTGCGGGGGACGCCGGTCACTCTTCTTTGCTTCGGCAAAGAAGACTAACGAGAAGAAAGCCGACCCTGCCGGGGGCAGAGCAATAAGGCTTTCAGATATCGGTGGTTTCGTCGTACGGCCCAAAGTGCCGGCGGGCTTCTGCCGGTACCGGCTTGAGCGGCCACGGATCTGCCAGCCTCCGGGATTCGTGGTGGGGCCCCCGGTAGCGGACATCACTGACTTCGAGCCGTCTGTCGCTCGCGAAGTGGGCGGCCACGAAGTTGCAGGCGGTCCGGTTCCGTCGTGGGCGCGGTGGCACCGGGTGATATGCCCGAGGCCTTCACCACCGCGCCCGCCCCACCACGAAACCATGGGCATGTGGTGTGTCGTGGTGGTTCGTGCCGGTAACGGCAGATGTGGGAATGGTCACTGTGCACGAGGTCGGGGGCATCACCACGAAACCCATGGGTCGTGCCATTGCGAAGCCCTGCAAACTGGTAACGGCAGCTGCCAGCAGAACTGCGGCCGTACGACGAAACCAGCGCCCCTCGCACTCGCGATTGCTCTGCTCCCGGCAGGGTCGGCTTTCTTCTCGTTAGTCTTCTTTGCCGAGGCAAAGAAGAGTGACCGGCGTCCCCCGCAGGGGGATGTCGTATTCCTTTGAGTGCAACATGCCACCACCTCTCAAACAAACAGCGACCACCCCCAAGCGAGCAGAGCAATAGGCCTCCCGGAGACCAGGAGTTTCGTCGCACGCCACGTCAATCAATCCTGATATCCGCCGCTTTCACCACCCTCGCCCACTTCCCAATCTCACTACGCTGAAACCCCGCAAACTGCTCCGGCGCCATCCCCGAAGGCTCCATCCCCAACTTCTCCAACCGAGCCTGCATATCCGGCGTCTTGATGATCGCCGAAATCTCCCGATACAACCGATCCACGATCGGCTTCGGCGTATTAGCCGGCGCAAAGATCGCCTGCCACGATTCCAGCTCATATCCAGCCACCCCRGCTTCCGCCATCGTCGGCACATTCGGCATGCTCTTGATCCGCTTCGCCGAAGTCACGGCCAGCGCCCGCAGCTTGCCCGAATCGATATGCTGCGCAGCCACCACCGTGGTATCGAACATCATCGGCACCTGCCCCGCCATCACATCCTGGATCRCCGGGCCGCTCCCCTTGTACGGAATGTGGGTCAGCTTGATGCCCGCCAGGCTCTTGAACAATTCCCCGGCAAGATGCTGCGAAGTCCCGTTCCCGGCCGAGGCAAACGCCAGCGTATCCGGCCTGGCCCTGGCTTCCGCCACGATGTCCTTCACCGTCATGAACGGGCTGCCGGCACTGACCACCAGCACATTGGCATTGGTGCCGATCAGCGTGATGGGCGCGAAGGACTTGACCACGTCGTACGGCATCTTCGGGTACAGGCTGGCATTGATCGCGTGCGAACTGATGGTGCCACCGAGGATGGTGTAGCCATCGGGCGCCGCCTTGGCCGCGAAATCGGAGCCGATGTTGCCGCCGGCGCCGGGGCGGTTCTCCACCACCACGGTAGTGCCAAGCGCCTGCCCGAGCCGCTGGCCGATCAGGCGTGCCAGCGTGTCGGTGGTGCCGCCGGGCGGGAATGGCACCACGTAGGTGATCGGCTTGCTGGGCCAGTTGGCCTGGGCGGAAGCGGTCAGCGGGAGTACGGCGGCGGCTATGGTGGCAGCGGCGGCCAGCAGCGCAAGGGCTTGGCGTTTCATGGGGTCGTTGTCTCCTCGGTCGTTCTTATGATGATGGGTCCACCCGGCTGCGAGACGGGCGCGGTGCTTCAATGGATCTCCGGCTCGCCGCCCTCCGCGGCATCGACCGGCTCCAGGAAATCGAAATCGCAACCCTTGTCCGCCTGGCTGACGTGGCGCAGGTAAAGCTTGCCGTAGCCGCGCTCGAATTTCGGCACTAGCGCCACCCACGCGGCGCGGCGGCGGGCCATTTCGTCGTCGCCGATCAGCAGGTTGAGTTTGCGGGCAGGGACATCGAGMTCGATCAGGTCGCCGTCGCGCACGAAGGCGAGCGGGCCACCCACATACGATTCCGGCGTTACGTGCAGCACGCAGGCACCATAGCTGGTGCCGCTCATGCGGGCGTCGGAAATGCGCACCATGTCGCGCACGCCTTGCTTGAGCAGCTTTTGCGGAATCGGCAACTGGCCCCATTCCGGCATGCCGGGCGCGCCTTGCGGGCCGGCGTTCTGCAGCACGATCACGCAGTTGGCGTCGATGTCGAGCCGCGGGTCGTCGATGCGCGCCGCCATGTCGTTGTAGTCGCGGAATACCACCGCGCGGCCGGTGTGCCGCAGCAGGTCCTGCCGCGCGGCAGGCGGCTTGATGACCGCGCCGTCCGGGGCAAGATTGCCGCGCAGCACGGCAAGGCCGTCGCCAGCCACCAGCGGATTGGCGCGCGGGCGGATCACGTCGTCGTTGAAGACGCGGGCGCCTTCAAGGTTCTCGCCAAGGGTGCGGCCGTCGACGGTAAGCGTGCCGGTATCGAGCAGATCGCCCATCTGCGCGAGCATCGCGCGCAGGCCGCCGGCATAGTAGAAATCTTCCATCAGGTACTGGCCCGAGGGACGCACATTGGCCAGCACCGGCGTGCAGCGCGCCAGTTCGTCATAGCGGTCCAGCGAGAGCGCATAGCCGGCGCGGCGCGCCAGCGCGATCAGGTGGACGATGGCGTTGGTGGAGCCCGACAGCGCCAGCGCGGTGCGCACGCCGTTGTCGATGGCGGCGGGCGTGACGATCTCGGAGGGCTTCAGGTCCTGCCACACCATCTCGACGATGCGCCGGCCCGACAGCGAAGCCATCTGCGCGTGGCGCGAATCGGGCGCGGGAATCGACGAGGCGCCGGACAAGCTCATGCCGATGGCTTCCACCACCGCCGTCATGGTCGACGCCGTGCCCATGGTCATGCAGTGGCCGGGCGATCGCGCGATGCCGTCTTCGATGCCCTGCCAGTCCTGCTCGGTGATATTGCCCGCGCGCAACTCAGCCCAGTACTTCCACGTATCCGAGCCGGAGCCCAGCGTGACGCCGTTCCAGTTGCCGCGCAGCATCGGCCCCGCCGGCACGAAGATCGCAGGCAGGTCCATCGCCAGCGCGCCCATCAGCAAGGCGGGCGTGGTCTTGTCGCAGCCGCCCAGCAGCACGCAGCCATCGGCCGGGTAGGAGCGCAGCAACTCCTCGGTCTCCATCGCCAGCAGGTTGCGGTAGAGCATGGTGGTGGGCTTCTGGAACGGTTCGGACAGGCTCATCGCCGGCATCTCCACCGGGAAGCCGCCGGCCTGCCAGATGCCGCGCTTGACCTCTTCGGCGCGCTGGCGGAAATGGCTGTGGCAGGGGTTGATGTCGCTCCACGTATTGATGATGGCGATGACCGGCTTGCCGGCATAGTCGGCGCGGTTGTAGCCCATCTGCGCGGTGCGCGAACGGTGGCCGAAGGCGCGCAGGTCGTGGGCGCCGTACCAGCGGTGGCTGCGCAGTTCCTCGGGGCGCTTGCGGGGCCGCGCATCCGGTGCGGGGGTGGCGGTGGGCATGGGTTGTCTCCTCTGATCGGTGGCGCCGTTGCGGCGTCTGTCTTTTTTGTTTTGCGTGAGCGTGCGGCAGCGGTGCCCGCGGTCCCCGGAGAAGACAGATGATAGCGCTGTCATTTGTCCCTCACAACGCATGCGTGCTCGGGGTAAACCCGTCGCGCAGGCGGGCACCGGTGCCCGCCGAGGGGCGACGGCGCTATCATGGCGCCCACGCCGCCGCACCGCGCGGCGGACCGGCAATTCCCGCATCCCTCTTCGAGCTCAATGGCCCCGCCTCGCAAGCCAACCACCCCTCGCACCGCGCCCGCCCCCGCTGCCGGCCGCGCCACCGGCAGCGTCACATTGGCCGACGTGGCCAAGATCGCCGGCGTCTCGCCGATCACCGTGTCGCGCGTGGTCAACCAGCCCGGGCTGGTCTCGGCGCGCACGGTAGCGCGCGTGCAGGAAGCCATCCAGCGCACCGGCTATGTGCCCAACCTGCTGGCCGGCGGCCTCGCCTCGCGGCGCAGCCGCCTGATCGCGGCCATCGTGCCGACCATCGCCAACTCGATCTTCGCCGATACCATCCAGGCGCTCACCGACCGTTTCTCGCAAGCGGGCTACCAGATGATGCTGGGCCTGTCGGGGTACGCCGCCACGCGCGAGCAGGACCTGCTGGCCGCCATCCTCTCGCGCCGCCCCGACRGCATCGTGCTGACCGGCATCGCGCACACCGCCGATACGCGCCGCCGCCTGCTGGCCGCGCGCGTGCCGGTAGTGGAGACCTGGGACATCACGCCCACGCCGATCGACATGCTGGTGGGTTTCTCGCACGAGAAGGTGGGGCAGACCGTGGCCGAATTCCTTTATGCGCGCGGCTACCGGCGGCCCGCCATCCTGTCCGCCAGCGACCAGCGCGCCGAGTCGCGCCGGCTTGGCTTTATCGATGCGCTGGCCCGCCACGGCATCACCGAGGTGCCGAGCAGCATCGTGCCGGCGCCGTCCAGCCTGGGGCTGGGCCGCGAGGGACTGGCGCGGCTGCTCGACGGCGGCGCGCAGCCCGATGTGGTGTTCTGCAGTTCCGACACGCTGGCGCAGGGCGCGCTGTCGGAAGCCCGCGCGCGCGGGCTGCAGGTGCCGGGCCAGCTCGCCGTGATGGGCTTCGGCGATCTGAACTTTGCCGCGCACACCTACCCGGCGCTGTCCACGGTGCGCATCGACGGCCCGGCCATCGGCCGCACCGCTGCCGAGTGCCTGCTCGCGCGCATCGACGGGCGCGAGGTGGGGCCGGAGACGTTATGATTGCGCTAGCATCGAACGCCGCAACGAGCGGGGACAGGCACCGCCCCCGGCCGACCGGCCTTGCGCCCTGCTCCGCGCACTCTTCCCGGATCCCGCACCCTTTCCTTCGCCTAGCCTCCCATGTCCCAAGTCTCGCTCGTCCAGATCGGCCCCCTTGCGCCGCAGATCAACTCCCGCCTGCGGGAGCAGTACCAGGCCGTCCCGCTGTGGGAACAGGCCGACCCGCTGGCATGGCTGCGCGAACATGCGCAGCAGGCGCGCGTGGCGGTGACGTCCGCCCGCCACGGCCTGACGGCCGATGCCATCGCCGCGATGCCCGGGCTCGAAGCCATCGTCAGCTTCGGCGTGGGCTATGACTCGATCGCGCTGGACGCGGCCCGCGCGCGCGGCATCCAGGTCAGCAACACGCCCGACGTGCTCAACGACTGCGTGGCCGACCTCGCCTTCGGCCTGCTGCTCGACGCCGCGCGTGGCATTGCCCACGGCGACCGCTACGTGCGCGCCGGCAAGTGGGGCCAAGAGAACTTCCCGCTGACCACGCGCGTGTCAGGCAAGAAGCTGGGCATCCTGGGCCTGGGCCGCATCGGCGAAAAAGTGGCGCAGCGCGCCGCCGGCTTCGGCATGGACATCGCGTACCACAACCGCCGCCCGCGCGCGGGCGCGCCGTGGCGCCACGAGCCGGACCTGAAGGCGCTGGCCGGCTGGGCCGATTTCCTGGCCGTGACCTGCGTGGGCGGGCCGGAAACCGAAGGGCTGGTATCGGCCGGCATCATCGAAGCGCTGGGGCCCAAGGGCATTCTCGTCAATGTCGCGCGCGGCAGCGTGGTGGACGAAGACGCCCTGGTGGCGGCATTGCGCGATGGCCGCCTGGGCGGCGCCGGGCTGGATGTGTTCCGCGACGAGCCGCGGGCGCCGCAGGCGCTGTTCGCGCTGGACAATGTCGTGCTGGCGCCGCACATGGCCAGTGGCACGCACGAGACCCGCGCCGCCATGTCCGGGCTGGTGTTCGAGAATCTCGATGCCTTTCTCGGCACCGGCAAGGTGATCACGCCGGTACTCTGACGGACCGATCCGGCTGGCGCGCCGCGGACATTCCGTGGCGCGGCGCGCGCCCTATACTGAATCAGGCGCCTGCCACCCCGGCGGCGCCACTCTTCCCCGCTTATCGAGGACAACGCCGCGCCAGGGCGCCGCACGGGGTAAGCGCCTGCACGGGGTGCCAGAAGCACCCTGCCCGATTGACCTGATTGACCTGATTGACCTGATTGACATACGCGTCAGGAGGCAAAGCATGGGACGCAAATATATCGATTGCCGCGAGTTTCCGAGTGAGTCGAAGTGCACGGTGGCTATCAGTGCGGACAGCGAGGAAGAACTGCTTGAAGTCGCTGCCCAGCATGCGGTGCAGGTGCATAAGCATGAGGACGGACCTGAGTTGCGGCAGATGCTGAAGAGCGCGTTTAAGGATGGGGCGCCCCCGGCGTGAGATCGGGGTGGGGTTGCGGTGCGTTCGCGGCCAGGAATGCGACACCGGCATACCGCGACAGCCCTCCGCGTACCCACCCCACGACCACTCACGGCTTCAACGCCGGATGCTTCAGCGCATGCGCAGTCTCCCCCAAGTGAGCGAGAAAACTCCCCTCATCCCGCTTCAACCCCAGCTCCCCATAYCGATAGGCCATGGCCAGCGCCTGGATCGACTCGGGATGTTCCCGCTCGGCGGCAGATTCATACCATGCCACCGCGCGCCCCTCGTCACGCGGTACGCCCGCCCCTTCGCGATAGGCATTGGCTAGCATGAACATGGCCTGCGCCACGCCGGCATCGGCAGCCACCTCGAACCAGCGGGCAGCCGCGGCCGCATCGGGCGTGCGGCCGTAGCCGCCGCGGTGCAGCAGGCCCAGGTAATACGCGGCCCCGGCATTGCCAGCGGCGGCGGCGAACGCGAAATGCTGCCACGCAGCCGCGGCATCAGGCATGCCACCGGCACCACCGCCGTCCCCCAGGAAGGCCGCCTTGCCCAGCAGGAAATGCGCGCGCGCGTCCCCGGCCGCTGCCGCTTGCCGCAACCAGCCGACGCCCTCCCCCCGCAGCGCCGCATCCGCTCGCGCCAGCAGTGCCTCTCCCAGCGCGGTCTGTGCCGCCGCCTCCTTGCCTGCCGCGGCGCGGCGCAACGCCGCCAGCGCCTGCGCGTCGCCGGCCGGGCCGGCCAGCGTCTGCCACTGGGCCAGTTCCAGGCGCCGCGCGCTGGCGTGCTCGCGCCACGCCGACGCCCCGCCCACGCAACCTGCCGCCACCGTCACCGCCACCAGCGCGGCGGCGATCACCGGATGCACGCGGCGCTGACGGCGCCGGGGCGCGGGGCGCGCCGGCGTGATCGTTCCGTTCGCTATCGTGGTCATCGTTGCCTTACTGGTTGAGGTCAACGCTGTACAGCGACAGATTCTTGTTGGTGTCGTAGCCCGCCTGCTCCAGCGCGATATTGGCCAGCCCGGCTGCCTGCGCCTGCGCAAGCTGGTTGGCGGCGGAAGCGAACACCACCTTGCCGGCCGTGGCTACCTTGGTGAAGCGCCAGCTGCGCGCGGCGCCGTTGGCGGCGCGCGTGATCGCGCCAGCCTTCTTGATATACGCGATCAGCACGTCGCGGCTGGCGTCGGGCGAGCCATAGACCGTCTTGCTGCCGTCCAGGCCGGGAAAGTTGCCGCCGCCGCTGGCGCGGTAGTTGTTGGTGGCGACGATGAACTGCTGGCTGGCATCCAGCGGCACGCCCTTGTAGGCGAGGTTCTTGATGCGGCTGCCTTCGGGCTGCGTCACGTCGATCTCGTATTGCAGATCGGGCGAGGTGAACATGTCGAAGTTGTAGCCGGGGAAGCTGCTGATC
>NZ_JBFTLX010000376.1:0-4846 GCF_056396665.1 Cupriavidus sp. 05T313
GGCCCAGATCCTGGACCTGATCCGCCGCCTGCAGAAAGAGCTTGGCATGGGCGTGGTGATGATCACGCACGACCTCGGCGTGGTGGCGGAGTGCTGCGACCGGGTGATCGTGATGTACGCCGGGCGCAAGGTCGAGGAAGCCGATGTCACCGACCTGTTCGACCGCCCGCTGCACCCCTATACCCGCGCGCTGATGGCCTCGATGCCCTCGATGAATACCAGCAGCCAGCGCCTGGCCGAAATCCCCGGCCTGGTGCCATCGCCCCAGGAAGCGCGCCGGGGCTGCGCCTTCGCGGCGCGCTGCCCGCATGCCGACACGCGCTGCGCGCGCGAGATCCCGCAACTCACGCGCCACGGCGCAGACCATGCGGTGGCCTGCTTCGCGGTCGAGGAAGGCCGTATCGAATGCAACCAGCAAGCCCGGGAAGCCCAGGAAGCCATCGCATGAGCACCAACTCCGCAACGCCATCGCCCCTGCTCAAGGTCGACCGGCTCAAAAAGCACTACGTCGCGCCGCAGCGCTGGCTGGCGCCGCGCAAGCCGCCCATCCAGGCGGTGGATGGCGTGTCCTTCACCGTCGAGCGCGGCGAAACGCTCTCGCTGGTCGGCGAATCCGGCTGCGGCAAGACCACCACCGCCAAGTCGGTGCTGCGCCTGATCGAGCCTACCTCGGGCTCGGTGCAGCTCGACGGCGAGGAACTGGTGGGCCTGCCGGCCAGCGCCATGCGGCTGCGCCGGCGCGACCTGCAGATCATCTTCCAGGATCCCTATGCCTCGCTAAGCCCGCGCCTGACAGCCGGCGAGATCGTCAGCGAGCCGCTGCGCAATTTCGGCGTGCAGTCGCGCGCCGAGCGCAGCGAACGCGTGCAGTGGCTGTTCGGCAAGGTCGGCCTGCGGCCGGAGGCCGCGAAGAAATTCCCGCACGAATTCTCGGGCGGCCAGCGGCAGCGGCTGGGCATCGCACGCGCGCTCGCGCTCAACCCCAAGCTGATCGTCTGCGACGAACCGGTGTCGGCGCTCGACGTCTCGGTGCAGGCGCAGGTGGTCAACCTGCTGATGGACCTGCAGGCCGAGTTCGGCATCGCCTACCTGTTCGTCGCGCATGACCTGGCGGTGGTGCGCCACATCAGCCACCGGGTCGCCGTGATGTACCTGGGCCAGATCGTCGAACTGGCCGGCCGCGACACCTTGTTCTCCGCACCGCGCCACCCGTACACCGAGATCCTGCTGTCCGCGGTGCCAGTGCCCGATCCGCGCACGCCGGCCCGGCGCCTGCTACTGCAAGGCGACCCGCCGAGCCCGGCCAACCCGCCAGCGGGCTGCCGCTTTCACACACGCTGCCCGCTGGCGCAAGCCGTATGCAAGGAACAGGCGCCCGCCCTCACCGAACGGCCATCCGCCGGCGGTGGGCATCAGGTGGCCTGCCATTTCCGCTGACCGACTCGCTGCAGACCAAAATGAGGAATCCGATGTCCGATCCCAATTCCACGCACTACGACCTGCTGATCGCTGGCGGCACGGTGATCGACGGCAGCAAGGCACCCCGCTTCAGCGCCGATATCGGCGTGCGCGGCGGCCGCATCGCGGCGATCGGCAACCTGACCGGGCACACGGCCGACCGGACGCTGGACGCGGCGGGCCAGATCGTCGCGCCCGGCTTCATCGATGCGCACACGCACGATGACCAGGCCGTGCTGTCGCAGGCCACCATGCCCTTCAAGATCTCGCAGGGCGTAACGACCGTGATTGCCGGCAATTGCGGCATCAGTGCCGCCCCGTTGCGCGCCGACATGGACCTGCCCATGCCGCTGAGCCTGATCGACTCGCCGGCCGAGGGCCGCTTCACCACCTTCGCGGCTTATCTCGACGCGTTGCGCGCCACGCCAAGCTCCGTCAACGTGGCGGCGATGGTCGGGCATTCGACCCTGCGCGCGGTCACCATGCCAGCGCTCGACCGGCCCGCCAATGCCGAGGAAATTGCTGCCATGCGGGCACTGGTCGAGGAAGCCATGCAGGCCGGCGCGATCGGCCTGTCGACCGGCACCTTCTACCCGCCCGCCGCCAAGGCGACGACCGAGGAGATCATCGAGGTCTGCCGGCCGCTCAGCGCGCGCAAGGCGCTATACGTGACGCATATGCGCGACGAGTCCGACCATGTCATGCAGTCGCTGGAAGAAACCTTCCGCATCGGCCGCGAGCTCGACGTGCCGGTGGTGGTGTCGCACCACAAGGTGCAGAACACGGCAAATTTCGGCAAGAGCCAGGTCACGCTGCCATTCATCCGTGAAACCATGAAGCACCAGTGCGTCTCGCTCGACTGCTACCCGTACACGGCCGGCTCCACCATGATCCGCACCGACCGCGGCATGCTCGAAGGCCGGGTGCTGATCTCCGCCAGCCAGCCGCACCCCGAATGCGCGGGCCGCGATCTCGACGACATTGCCAGGGAATGGGGCGTGCCCAAGGACGAGGCCGCGCGCCGCCTGCAGCCCGGCAGCGCGGTCTACTTCCTGATGGACGAGAACGATGTCCAGCGCATCCTCGCGTTCGACGAAACCATGATCGGCTCCGACGGCATTCCTGTCGGCGAAAGCCCGCATCCGCGCCTGTGGGGCACCTTCCCGCGCGTACTCGGCCACTACTGCCGCGAGATCGGGCTGTTCCCGCTAGAGACGGCGGTGTGGAAGATGACCGGGCTGACGGCGCGCAACTTCGGCCTGCATCAACGCGGCACGCTGGAGGTGGGCCACCATGCCGATATCGTCGTCTTCGATGCCGCGAACGTGCGCGATGCCGCCAGCTACGAAACCCCTGCCCGACCGGCCGAAGGCATCGACACCGTGATCGTCAACGGTGCCATTACGTGGCGGCACGGCGCGCACAGCGGGGCGCGCAACGGGCAGGTGATCACACGGCAAGCCACGCCATAACGCGGGAAACGTGCCGCTTGCTTACGGACCGCCGCCACCGCCTTGATCTCGGCCACGAGTTCCGGGCGTTGCGGCTTAGCGACGCACATGCCGGCTGGCGCATACGGGACCTGAGGCGCATGAGGCGCATGCGAACCCGCTATGCCCACCGGTGCCGGCGCCGCACCCCGCCATCACCCTCGGGCCCACTTGTCAACCCGCCCAAATATCCGGCCAGCGCCCTCGGGCATTCGGCCCAAGGACCGGCAGCACGGCTACAATGGCGCGCCACACGCTTGCCGTTCACACCATGTCCACAACGTACACGCTTGTCGGAATTGCGCGCGCCAAGGCTCACCGCCGTGAAGTCCTGGTTGCCAAGCTGGCCGCGCTGCGCCTGCGCGGCGCCATGGAACCCGGTTGCCTGCGCTACCACGTGGGAGAAGACGCCGAGGATGCCGAGGTGTTTGTGCTTTATATGGAGTGGAATTCCAGGCACGCGCTGGAATCGCATCTCAACAGCGAATATGTGCGTGATTTTCACGACACCCGGCAGGAATTTCTTGAGGGTGACATCAATTTCCGGTGGCTGAACGCTGCCTGACGGCCGCCCAAGGGCCGCCATCCCGAAGTGGCCCAAAACCCGCTTTTCCGGCCGAAGCCGAACCCGTCGGCCATCCGGTTTTTCCGGCACGGCTTGTTATTCCCCCAACGCCGATCTATCACTTTGAGTGACGCTCCAGCGCATCCGGAGCGCATCACCCGGAGTACATCATGGACGTCAGGGATGGTTTCGTCGGCACCATCGGCCACACGCCGCTGATCCGGCTGGCAGGACTGAGCGCGGAGACTGGCTGCGAAATCCTGGGCAAGGCGGAATTCCTCAATCCGGGCGGTTCGGTCAAGGACCGCGCGGCGCTCTTCATCATCCGCGATGCGGAACGGCGCGGCGTGCTCAAGCCCGGCGGCACGGTGGTGGAAGGCACCGCCGGCAATACCGGCATCGGCCTGGCCCATATCTGCTCCGCGCGCGGCTATCGATGCATCGTGGTGATCCCAGACACCCAGTCCCCGGAAAAAATGGACCGCCTGCGGCTGCTCGGCGCCGAGGTGCGCCCGGTGCCCGCGGCGCCCTATGCCGACCCCAACAACTACCAGAAGGTGGCCGGGCGCCTGGCCCAGGAGACGGAAAACGCCATCTGGGCGAACCAGTTCGACAACCTGGCCAACCGCCAGGCGCATTACGAAACCACCGGCCCGGAAATCTGGCATGACACCGCCGGCAAGGTCGATGCCTTTGTCTGTTCCACCGGCACGGGCGGCACGCTGGCCGGCGTCGCGCGTTTCCTGAAGGAGAAGGAGCGCAACCCGCCCGTGCGCATCGTGCTGGCCGATCCGCACGGCAGCGGGCTGTATCACTTCGTCAAGCACCGCGAGGTCAAGGCCGAGGGCAACTCCATCACCGAGGGCATCGGCTCCAGCCGGGTCACCGCCAACCTGGCGGACACGCCGATCGACGATGCGGTCCGGATCGACGACCGGTCCTGCGTCGACACGGTTTACCGGCTGCTGCGCGAGGAAGGCTTATGGCTGGGCGGTTCGTCCGGCATCAACGTGGCGGCGGCGGCGTGGCTGGCCCGCGAGATGGGGCCCGGCCACACCATCGTTACGCTGCTGTGCGACCGCGGCGACCTGTATGCCGGGCGCCTGTTCAATGCGGACTGGCTGGCGGCCAAGGGGCTGACGCCGCAGCCCCTCGTGGCACGGCACTGAGCCCTGGCATGGCTACGGCGCCTCTTTCAGGCGCCGCCACAGGGTAGTGGCGCTGATGCCCAACTGATGACAGGCGGCAGCGCGGTTGCCCCCGCATTCCGCCAGCACGCGCCGTATATGCTCTGCCTGGCTCGCGCGGGCCACGCCCGCGAGCGAGCCGGCCC
>NZ_JBFTLX010000377.1:0-4808 GCF_056396665.1 Cupriavidus sp. 05T313
GGGTCAGCTTTTCGCTGTCGAACCACGAGCTTTCCATCTGGCGCATTTCGCGCCGCACCACTTCATCGCGGGTCTTGCTGTTGCCCACCACGTTGACGCGGCGCACATAGACGCGACGGCCCGGATCGACCATCAGGGTCAGCGCGACCTCGCGCTTTTCCTTGTCGATCTGCGGCTGCGGATTGATGGTGGTGAACGCATAGCCGTAGGTGCCCAGCAGATCGGTAATGGCCTTGGTGCTCTGGGTCAGCTTCTCGGATGAAAAGACCTCGCCCTTCTGCAGCTTGAGCAGCTTTTCCATCTCGGCCTGCTTGCCGAGCAGTTCGCCTGCCAGGCGGATGTCCGACACCTTGTACTGGTCGCCTTCCTTGATGTTCAGCGTCAGGAAGATGTCCTTCTTGTCCGGCGTGATCGACACCTGGGTCGATTCGATGGCGAACTCGAGGTAGCCGCGGTTCAGGTAATACGAACGCAGCGATTCCAGGTCGGCAGTGAGCTTCTGCTTGGAATACAGGTCGTTCTTGGTGTACCAGGACAGCCAGTTCGGGGTCGACAGCTGCATTTCATCGCGCAGCGTGCTTTCCTTGAAGGCCTTGTTGCCGACGATATTGATCTGGCGGATCTTGGCCACCGGGCCTTCGTCGACATTGAACACCACCGACACGCGATTGCGGTCGACCGGGGTGATCGTGGTCTGAACGTCGGCGGCATAGTAGCCGCGCGCCACGTACTGGCGCTTGAGTTCCTGCTCTGCCTTGTCGATCAGGGCCTTGTCGTAATACCGGGCTTCGGCCACGCCCACCGCGCGCAACGAGCGGCGCAGGGTGTCCTTGTCGAACTCCTTGATGCCGACGAATTCGAGCTGGGAAATGGCGGGACRCTCTTCCACCTGGACCACCAGCACGCCGTCCTCGGAACGGATCTGGACGTCCTTGAAGAACCCGGTGTTATACAGGGCACGAATGGCGTCCGCGCCCTTGTCGTCGCTGAAGGTCTCGCCGACCTTGACCGGCAGGTAGCCGAACACCGTACCCGGCTCGACCCGCTGCAGGCCCTCGACACGAATGTCCTTGACGACGAATG
Organism: Cupriavidus sp. 05T313; assembly: GCF_056396665.1. Lineage (NCBI taxonomy): Bacteria > Pseudomonadati > Pseudomonadota > Betaproteobacteria > Burkholderiales > Burkholderiaceae > Cupriavidus > Cupriavidus sp. 05T313. The sequence goes on from NZ_JBFTLX010000377.1 coordinate 1,084, forward strand.
GCTCCGCGGCCCAACTCACTGGGGTCCAGGCCGCGATGATGGCACTCGCCAGCACGCCCAGCGAGATGCGCTTATGTCTGATCAATCTTGATCCCCTCTTTGATTCCATGCAGGATTGGGCTCCGATGCTTCACGGGGCTGCGCCTTGGCTCAGCATCCGGCGCGTGGTGCCAGTGACACCGACACGCCGCTGCCGGCAACCTACGTCTAGCCGCGCGCAAGAAACAGCCGGCTGACGTCGTTGAACAAGGCGAGCGAAGTCAGGAGCAAGACGCAGGCGATGCCGACCTTCTGCAGCACAGCCTGCCAATGGTCTGGTACGGGCCTGCCAGTCAAAAATTCAACGCAATAATACAGCAAATGACCCCCAYCCAATACCGGAATAGGTAACAAATTCAATACACCGAGGCTAACACTGACCAACGCCAGGAAGCCGACAAAGGGCTGCCATCCGAGGTGGGCGGCACGCCCGGCGTAGTCCGCCACGGTCAGCGGCCCGCTCAGGTTTTGCAGCGACGCCTGCCCCACCAGCATCTTGCCAAGCAGCTTGAGCGAGAGCGCGCTGGTGCTCCACACCTGCCCGATGGAGCGCGTCAGCGCTTCGACCGGCTGGTAGCGCACGGTCTCCATCTCGACCGCCTGGCTCAGCGCGGCACCCAGCTTGCCGGTGCCAGCCGCGGGTGCGCTGGCACCCTCGGCGGCGGGCACCGTGTCGAGTTTCACCGGCACGTCCAGGCGTCGCCCGTCGCGCTCGATGCCGAGCGTGACCTCCGCGCCGGGCCGCGCCCTGACGCCACGGATCAGTTCGCCGGCCTGGGTAAGCGCTTGTCCTTGCCAGGCCACGACGCGGTCGCCCTGGCGCAGGCCGGCGCGTTGCGCGGCGGAATCCGGCAGGACCTCGGTAATGGTGACCGGACCGCCCTTGAGGGCCAGCCCCAGCGTGGCAAGCGGATCCTGCTCCGGGTTGCCGCCAGTATTCGGCAAGCGCGGCAGTTTCACATCGCGCTCAGCGCCGTCGGCCGCGCGCACGTGCAGCACCGCGCTGGCGTCGCCGAATCCCTGCGCGAATATGGCCATGCGCAGGTCATTCCAGGAACGCACCTGCTCGGTCTCGCCGTTGGCCTGCAACGCGAGGACGCGATCGCCCTCCCGCAAGCCCGCCTCTGCCGCGGGCGTGCCTGCGGACGGCGCCGCGACGATGGGAGCCGCCTCTCGCATGCCGCCGGCAAACAGTACGAAATACAGCACCACCGCCAGGGCAAAATTGGCCAGCGGCCCGGCCGCGACAATCGCGAAACGCTTGCCGACCGGCTGCCGGTTGAACGCGCGCGGCAAATCCGCCGGATCAATGGGCGCGTCATGCTCTGGATCGCTCTCGCGCTCGTCGAGCATCTTGACATAGCCCCCGAGCGGAATCGCGGCGATGGTCCATTCGGTGCGATCGCGCCCCTTGGACACCCAGCGCAGCAGCGGCCGGCCGAAGCCGATCGAGAAACGCAACACCTTGACTCCGCACAGGCGTGCGGCCAGGTAGTGCCCCATCTCATGGAAATAGATCAGGATGCACAGGGCAGCGACGAAAGCGATTACGGTTTGCATGGCTGGCAGCTTGTCGTCAGGGGCTTACCGCCCCGATGGCACAAAGGACACACCGGGCGTCAGGCCCGGCAACCGGCGGTCCGGCATTTGCCGGAACACCGCTATTGTCGCCGATCCCGGCATCGCCCCCCGCCGGTTTCAGCACGAGCCGGCGCTATCCAGCAAGGCGCCGGCGCGGCGGCGCGCCTCGCGGTCGGCGTCCAGCACGCCCTCCAGGGTGTCGGCGCTGCCTTGCGTGGCCTGCCCGAGCACATCGCCCACAATGCGCGCGATGTCGGTGAACCGTATCCGACCTTGCAGGAACGCATCGACCGCGACCTCGTTGGCCGCGTTCAGGATCACCGGTGCGACCCCGCCCGCGCGCAGGGCGTCGAACGCCAGGCCGAGGCAGGGAAAGCGCACGAGGTCCGGGGTTTCGAAGGTGAGCGCGCCGGCGCGGGTGAGATCCAGCGGAGAAACGCCGGCGCGCATGCGCTCGGGATACGCCAGCCCGTAGGCGATCGGCGTGCGCATATCGGGGTTGCCGAGCTGGGCCAGCACCGAACCGTCGGCGTAGGACACCATGGAATGCACGATGCTCTGCGGATGGATCAGGACTTCGATGCGCTCGGCGGGCGCGGCGAACAGCCAGTGCGCCTCGATCACCTCCAGCCCCTTGTTCATCATGGTGGCGGAGTCCACCGAGATCTTGCGGCCCATCACCCAGTTAGGGTGGGCGCAGGCCTCGTCGGGCGAGATATCGCGCAGCGTGGCCGGGTCGCGGGTCCTGAAAGGCCCGCCGGATGCGGTCAGCACGATCTTGGACACACCCGCGCGGAAACGTGGATCGTCGGCCGGCAGGCATTGGAAGATGGCATTGTGCTCGCTGTCGATCGGCAGCAGCGTGGCACCATGCTCGCGTACGGCATCCATGAAGAGCCGGCCCGACATCACCAGCGCTTCCTTGTTGGCCAGCAGCACGCGCTTGCCGGCCCGCGCCGCGGCGAGCGTGGGGCGCAGCCCGGCAGCGCCGACGATGGCGGCCATCACCGAATCGACCGCCGGATCCGCCGCGACCGCTTCCAGCGCCGCCTCGCCGTAGCCAACCTCGGTCTTGACGCCATCGGCCCGCAGCAGCGCTTCCAGCTCGCCAGCGGCCTGCGCGGTGCCCACCACGGCATGGGCCGGGCGGAACTCGCGGCACAGGGCGGCCAGCTTGTCGACCTGCCGGTGCGCCGTCAGCGCATGCACGGCATAGCGTTCGGGGTGGCGCTTGACCACATCAAGCGTGCTGTCCCCGATCGAGCCAGTGGCACCCAGTACGGTAATACGACGCATATCAGATCAACTCAAAGATAAATGGCCAGCAACGCGGCCAGCGGGAATACGGGCAGCAGCGCGTCGATGCGATCGAGCACGCCGCCATGGCCTGGCAACAGCCTGCTGCTGTCCTTCATGCCGACCTGCCGCTTGAGCAGCGACTCGAACAGGTCGCCGACCACGCTGGCGATCACCAGCAGTGTCGAGAGCAGCGTCACGGCGGCCAGGCCGCTATGACCGGCCATGCGCGAAAACCAGGTCGGCGCAAAAGCCTGGGTAGCGGCCAGCGACAGGGCAATCGCCAGGACCAGCGCCCAGCCGCCGAAGGCACCTTCCCAGGACTTGCCCGGGCTGATGGCGGGTGCGAGTTTGCGCTTTCCGATGGCCTTGCCGACGAAATAGGCGCCGATATCGGCCGCCCAGACCAGCACTGCCACCGACAGCAGCACCCCGATGCCCAGCTCGCGCAGGATCAGGGTGGCCTGGCCGAAGGCGGGCAGCATGAACAAACCGAGAATGGCGCCCAGCAGCGTAAAGGCCGGTGTGGCACGACGCACGCCCCGTGCCAGCAAGACCACCGCCACACCCCAGCAAGCCACGCCGATCTGCAGCAGGAGCGTCAGCGCCTGCCGGCCAGCGGCATCATGCCAGCCAATCAGCGCCACCAGGCAGGCCAGGGCATAGACATAGGGCCAGGGGCCGCGCAGCCCGATCAGCCTGCCGAACTCCCAGCCCGCCAGGACGACAATCACCGCCACCAGGCCGGCCAGCGCCGACGGCGGCGCCAGGAAGAGGATCGGCAGGATCAGCAGCAACAAGCATACGGC
>NZ_JBFTLX010000378.1:0-4802 GCF_056396665.1 Cupriavidus sp. 05T313
CTATCAAAGATGGCAACCTTAGCTCTAATTTCAAATTTTATCGAGAGAATTGAGTGTTGCAGTGGAATCTCCGGGGATTTCCCTAGGTTCAGATCTGATTTATACAACAATGCCACATAAAAATGAAAATATTATTCATCGCTTCGCTGGGATTTTTAGCGCTAATTCAAGCATCACTATCCTTCGCGGATAATGTAAATGGAAAAAATCTCTATTTACAGAGATGTGTCATGTGCCACGGAATGGATCTCAAAGGAACAGGACCGTTGGCTAATAAAAGCAACCCTCCCACACCTGATCTTACAACATCCGCTTTAAAAAAACGACTAAATGATTATCCTGGCGTTATTGTATCATCGATAATACTTCGTCCAAATGGAGACTTGATTCCCAAAACTCTGCAAGAGAATGGTGTAAAGCTATCGCCGTACTCTTGGAGGGTTAAGGATTTTCGCGATTTAAATCAATACATGATTAGTGTGATTTCCAAAAATCGATGATTTTTAGATGAGAGGTGGGCACGGAAATCTAAGGGCCATTTCAGGGTCCGGACGGCCTGGCCCCGTCATCGGGCCCAGCCCAAAGGGTCTTCTAACGGCCCTGCAGGCAAGTGCCGCCCGGCCAGCTTGATGCCCTGCCTGTCGCCTGCGGTCTGCGCGCACCGCCAGGCCGTCGGGTTAGCACCTCGGGCCTAACAAGGGGGTGGCTCCTTCCCTCAGCCCTGCAATGCGGGCATGACCACTTCCTGCACAATCCGCATCCCTTCGGGCGTACTCCAGCTACCCGCAAGCTCGGCAATTACCTGGTTCGTACTGGAGAGCGTGACGCCGTTCTTCTCCATGCGGCGCAAGGCCATGTCGTCGCCGATCTTGCTCGGCGAGCCGCCGGCATCGGCGATCACCTGCACTTCGTAGCCAACGCGCACCAGGCTCAGTGCCGGGAACACCGTGCAGACATCGTTGGTGACGCCAGCGATGATGAGCTTCTGGCGCCCGGTTGCCGCGACGGCCGCAGCAAAGTTCTCGTCATCCATCGCGTTAACGATACCGACGCGCTTGATGCGCGCGGCGAATTCGTCCGGCAGGATGGTTTCCAGTTCGCTCAGCAGCGACCCTTGTGCGTATTCCTCCATGCTGGAGGTCAGCACGACCGGCATCTTCAGGATGCTGGCGGTCTTGGCCAGCATCAGCGCGTTGCGCTTCATCTCTTCGACGGGGATGGAATGGACCCAGCCCATGGTGCCGACCTGGTGGTCGATCAACAGAAGCGCGGCGTTATCGCCGGTGAAGCGTTCGAAAGCCATGATGAGACTCCTTCGTGGTCAGGTTGCGGTGGAGTGCAACGGCGGGCCGGCAAAAAGCATGACCTCGGCGCTGCCGTGGAGAGCTTGCAGCGTGATCGCGCAGGGCGCGTCCTGCGCCGGAAAGACCGGGAGCTTGAGATCGTTGCGCCCGAAGTCCTGGCCGTCCACCATCGCCGTGCCGAAGATCGGCATGACGAAGGCACAATGTCCTGCGTCGATGCGCACGGCCAGTTCGGCACCTTCTTCCAGCGAAATGTCGAGCATCGTCACTTCGGTCGGCGGCGTCAGCGGCGAACGGGCGTGCCGGAAGCGTCCCACGGGCACGCGCACCTTTGCCCCGGGCAACTGCACCACCGGTACGTCCTGCGGTTCCAAGGTCAGTGCGAATGGAGCAATGTACTGTCGCTCCGGGGCAAGGTTGACGAAGATCTGCAACGAATGGACAGTCTTGCCGGCCTCTGCCGGAACTTCCTCATGAACGATACCGCTCCCGGCCGTCGCCCAGTGCAGGCCACCGAGTCGGATCAGGTTGCGGGTGCCGAGCGAATCACGGTTGTCGATRCCCGTTTCCGAGTCGAGGAACAGGTAGGACACGGCCGAGAAGCCGGCATGGGGATGCGGCGGAAAGGTCGGCGCGCTCATCCAGGCATGATCGATCCCGAGGAAGGGATCGATCAGCGCTGCCACCCCGCRCAGGCCGTAGGCGCGGAAGTGGCTGCCGTGGTTGGCGCGCTGCAGCGGGGCAATGACGGGCATGATGTTTGCTTCAGGCACCCTGGGCTTCACTCAAGGTTGGGTAGTCGATGTAGCCCTGCGCAGTGCCGCCGAAGAAGCCATTGCGGTCCGCCTCGTTCATCGGCGCGCTGTGCTTCAGCCGGGCGACGAAGTCCGGGTTCGCGAGTACCATCTGGCCGTAGGCTTCCAGGTCGGCCAGCCCCGAAGCCAGGTCGGCCCCGACCTGCTCGCGCGGGCGGCCCGGCCGGTTCAGGATCAGCGTGCGCTGCCAGAGCTTGCGGATGTCGGCCTGCACCGCTTCATTGCCCTGGTGCATGATGTGCAGGTAGGCCAGCCCCAGCTTGTCGAGTTCGGCGACCAGATAGCGGTACAGGGCCGGTCCTTCGGCGCCTTCGTCGATGCCCCACATCGTCGTGCCGGGCGACAGCCGGATGGCGGTGCGGTCCGCGCCGATTTCGTCGGCAATCGCAGCAGCCACCTCGATTGCGAAGCGGGCGCGGTTCTCGATCGAGCCGCCGTATTCATCGGTGCGGGCGTTCGCGCTGGGGGCGAAGAACTGCTGGATCAGGTAGGCGTTGGCGCCATGGATCTCGACGCCATCGGCACCGGCCTCGATCGCGCGGCGGGCCGCATAGCGGAAATCCCGGACAGTCTGGCGCACTTCCTCGGTGGTCAGCGCACTTGGCACCGGAATGTCCTGCATGCCCTTGGCCGTGAACATCGGCGTGCCCGGGGCGATGGCCGACGGCGCGACGCCCCGCCGGTGATGCGGCGTGTTATCCGGGTGCGACATGCGCCCGGCGTGCATCAACTGGATGAAGAGGTGGCCGCCCTTGGCATGCACGGCATCGGTGGTTTTCTTCCAGCCTGCCACGTGCGCGTCGGTGTAGATGCCTGGCGTGGTCAGGTAGCCCTGCCCGTCGTCCGAGGGCTGGGTGCCTTCGGTGACGATCAGGCCGACACTGGCGCGCTGGGCGTAGTACTCGGCAGCCATTTCGCCCGGCGTGCCGTCGTACTGGGCACGGCTGCGGGTCATCGGTGCCATGACCAGGCGGTTCTGCAGAGTGTAGCGGCCGACGCGGACGGGATCAAACAGTTTGCTCACGATGGAATTCCTCGGTTGAATTGGATGGAGGCATCATCGCGCGTTCCTTGTGCGGGATAAATATGGTAATTTGGAGAACATTGATCCGATAATGGAGCAATTGCATGGAACTGCTTAACGACATGGCGTTGTTTGTTGAGGTCGTCAAAGCCAAGGGTTTTCGCAGCGCCGGGGAGGCCATGGGCGTGCCGAACTCGACACTGTCGCGCCGGATCAGCGGATTGGAGAAGGCGATCGGGCTGCGCCTGCTGCATCGGACGACCCGCAAGATCGAACTGACCGAGGCCGGCCAGATTTACTTCGAGCGTTGCAAGCGCATCGTCGATGAAGCCCGCCTGGCACACGAGCAGCTCGGCGAAATGCTGGCCCAGCCCAGCGGCGTGCTGCGCGCCTCGTTGCCGGTGGATTTTGCGGTGACCTACCTGGCGCCCCTGATCGCCGAATTTGCCGGCCTCTATCCTGGCATCACCTTCGATTTCGACCTGACGCCGAGACGGGTCGACCTGGTCAGCGAACCCTTCGACGTGGCAATCCGCATGGGGGAATCCGAAAGCTCGCAGTTGATCGCACGCACGCTGGCCTCGCTCACGCCATACCTCTATGCCTCGCCGGGCTACCTGGAGCGATCGGGCGAGCCAGCCAATCCCGCCGACCTGGCACGGCATGAGTGCCTGGGCATCCTGAAGGCGGGATCATGGACATTGCACGATGGCGAGCGCGCCACCACGGTGTCGGTGGGTAGCCGCTTCACGCTCAACAGCGTTGGCATGATCCGCCGGCTGGCGACGCTCGACATGGGCATCATCCTGATGCCCGAGGAAATCGTTGCCGATGACCTGGCCAGCGGGAAGCTGCGGCGCATCATGCGGGCATGGCACGGCATGCCAATGCCGGTCTATGCCATCACCGAGACCCGCCTGCTTCCCGCGAAGACTCAGCGCTTCATTGAGTTCCTGCGGGAGAGATTGGGGCGATAGCTCGGCAGGGTCCAATAGTCGCCGAGCATCGGGATGATTCGGCCCTCAAGCGCAATGGGGATCAGTCCCGAAGAAAGACCGCTTAAACCATGGTCAAACCGCAAGACTTCTCGCGTTCGATCCACCCAAGGCGTGGTTCCTCAGCCATTTCCCTCCATGCAATGGCGAATGTCCGTAGCTCGGTGCCATAACCGCCGTTCAACCGCGCGCGCACAACGGCCGTGATGGGTCAACCGGCCATTGAGCGAGCCACACGACGCGCGGTGGAGCGACCGCCTTGCTCCCCAAACTGTCGAGATGTCAGCAAATGCTAGGCAAGCAACCGCAAGGCATCAGCGAGCGAGAGCACCGTTGTGCGCGAATCGAACGCCGTTGAAAAAAGATGATCGTGCACGACCTGATCCGGGTCGTAGCAGCAATCCTTGACCGTGAATAAACGGAAGTCCGCATCGCTCGCGTACGCGACCGACGACAGCACCACACCGGTCGAAGCAATGCCCACCATGAGCAGGGTATTGATACCCTGCGCGGAAAGCCGTACCTGCAGGTCGGTACCAAAGAACACGCTGGCGCGATGCGCGACGATGAGTGGCTCGGTGGCCTGTTGGCCGAGTTCCGGCGAGATCTGGTCGTCGACGAAAAGACCCAGTTGCTTGATTCCCTGCCCATTCCTGTTCAACGG
>NZ_JBFTLX010000379.1:0-4781 GCF_056396665.1 Cupriavidus sp. 05T313
TCCCGCTCGCCCCGCTCCACCAGCCGCATAACCTGACCGCGATCCGTGCGGTGCGCGCCGCCGTGCCGGAGCTGCTGCAGGTGGCCKKCTTCGACACCGCCTTCCACGCCGGSCACGATACGCTGGCGCAACTGCTGGCGCTGCCCTACGAATACTTCGAGCGCGGCATCCGCCGCTACGGATTCCATGGCCTGTCCTACGAATACATCGCGCGCCGCCTGCAGCAGGTAGCGCCCGACCTGGCCGCCGGCCGCGTGATCGTGGCGCACCTGGGCAACGGCGCCAGCCTGTGCGCCATGCGCGAGGGGCGCAGCGTGGAATCCACCATGGGCCTGACCGCGCTCGACGGCCTGCCGATGGGCACGCGCTGCGGCGCCATCGATGCCGGCGCCATCCTGTGGCTGTCGCAGCAAGGCATGAGCACCAAGGACATCGAGACCATGCTGTACCAGGAATCGGGGCTCAAGGGCTTGTCGGGCATCAGCAGCGATATGCGCGCACTGCTGGACAGCGACACGCCGCGCGCGCGCCTGGCCATCGATTTCTATGCGTACCGTGCGGCGCAGGAGATCGGCAAGCTCGCCACCACGCTGGGCGGCCTCGACGCGCTGGTGTTCACCGCCGGTATCGGCGCGAACTCACCGCCGGTGCGCGAGAAGATCTGCGCGCGGCTGGCGGACCTGTTCGGCATCGGCCTGGACGCCGGCGCGAACGGCGAGAACCGGCAACGCATCAGCCGCGATAACAGCCGTGTGCCGGTGCTGGTGCTGCCCACCGACGAGGAGGGCATGATCGCGCTGAATACCGCGCGGATCATGAAGGAGCAAGGCGTGGGGACGTAGCGCCTCCGCGCCGGGAACGCGCTACGCCCGCACCAGGTACGCCCGGCGCAACCGCTCCGCATCCACTTTGAGCACCTCGCCCAGGTACGCGTCGATGCCGCCGTATTCCTGCTCGATGGCCTGCATGGAAGCTTCCAGGTAAGACGCCTTCACCTCCAGCAACGGCCACATCACCGCGGGATCGACGCCGAACTGCGCCGCGCCGGCGCTCATCTTCTGGTTGAAGCCCTGGTTCCGGTGATTCGACTCCAGGTAGTTGGCCATGATGGTATCGCGCTCCACGCCCAGGCCCGCCAGCAACAACAGCGAGGCAAAGCCGGTGCGGTCCTTGCCCGCGGTGCAGTGGTACAGCAGGTTGCCGCCCTGCTCCGCGAGCTTCAGGAAGCCGCCGAAGGCAGCCTGGTACTTGCGCGGAAAATCGCCGTAGACCTCCAGCATGAAGGCCTCCGTCTGCGCCGCGCTGCCTTCGCGCAGGCGCGGCATCAGTTCGGCCATCGACATGCTGCCCTCCAGCACCGGCGTGGCTACCCAGCGGAAGGCCTGGCCGAAGGGGCTCTCCGCCGCCGACTTTTCTCCGGGCGAACGGAAATCGATCACCGCGTCCAGTTGCAAGGCGCGCAGCCGCTCCATGTCGGCGGCGCTGGCCAGGCCCGGGTTGCCGCTGCGAAACAGCTTGCCGGCGCGCACGCGGTGGCCGTCCCGCGTGGGAAGGCCGCCGAGATCGCGGATATTGACAACGTTTTCCAGCACCAGCGGTGCGGTGCCGGGCACGCCGGTACCTAGTGATGGCGCGTCCGCCATGATGGCGTGGCGGCGCCACGCGAACAATCCCTGCATTGTTTCCCTGCCCTGTGGTTGGGTTGCGCGCGTCTCATCGCGCGCGATAGGCCGGCACATGCCAGCGCGTATGGCAGCCAGCAATATAACGGCGATCGAGCATTGCCACCAGTTTCCACACGCTCATCGGGTCCACATCGTCCAGGTCCAGGTCGACCCAGGCCCAGGGATGTGAGCCATCGCCCTCACAGATCAGCTCGACGTCCTTGACGCTCACGTAAGCGGCCAGCGCTTCACGCAGCCTGGCTGCGTCGACTCCGGCATGTAGCCCTCTCACCAAAACCTTCATCATGTGCTCCATTTTTTTCAGATCACCGCGCAGGCGGGCGTTACGCCCGCGGGACACCGCCCGCCAGCCCTTGTACTGCAACGATCTGAAAGTAGGACCCCACCGCACACGGTAATTTCCCGGCGCGAGCCCTCTCCTTGATCCTGATCATGCGAGCCGTGATCCGGCCTCGACATACGCTGTTGGCCGGCACGATAATTTCCCCATGTCGAACGCTGCAACCCGGCCAAAAGCCGGCCTGCGCATCCGCCAGTCTTCACGGAAGACCGAACGAACGACGCCGCCATCAAGCCAGTCACCGGCTAGCATTCTTGCCCGCGCGTGACGTCCGCCATCCCGTGTTGAGCCAACGATCAACAAGACAACCCAAGGGAAAGCGATGACAGACTCTCGCACTCCGACCCAGACCGTCCCCTCCGCCCCCGGCGTGCCCGCCACGCCGCAAGCCACGCCGAAGAAGCAGACACCATGGGGGCTCTACGCCGCCGCCGTGGTGCTGATCGGCATCCTTGCCCTGCCGCTGCCCGCGGACCTGCCGGTGGCGGGCCATCGCATGCTGGCTATCCTCGCCTTCGCCATCGTGGTGTGGATCACCGAAGCGGTCTCCTACGAAGCCAGCGCCATCATGATCACGTCGCTGATGGCCGCGCTGATCGGCTTCGCGCCCACGGTGACGGACCCGTCCACGCAATACGGCACATCGCGCGCCCTCGGCATGGCGCTGGCCGGCTTCTCCAATACCGCGCTGGCGCTGGTTGCCGCCGCGCTGTTCATCTCGGCGGCCATGACCGTGACCGGGMTTGACCGGCGCATCGCGCTGGTGACGCTGTCGGCCATCGGCACCAGCACCCGGCGCATCCTGATCGGCAGCATCGCGGTGACCATCCTGCTGTCGCTGGTGGTGCCGAGCGCCACCGCGCGCAGCGCCTGCGTGGTGCCGATCATGATGGGCATCATCGCGGCCTTCGGGGTCGACAAGAAATCGAACATCGCCGCCGGCATCATGATCACGGTGGCCATGGCCACCAGCATCTGGAACGTCGGCATCCAGACCGCCGCCGCGCAGAACCTGCTGACGGTCGGCTTCATGGACAAGCTGCTGGGCGAGCGCATCACCTGGCTGCAATGGCTGATCGCCGGCGCGCCGTGGGCCGTCGCGATGTCGGTGGTGCTGTATTTCCTGGTGCGCTTCCTGCTGCCTGCCGAGACCGAAGCCATCCCCGGCGGCAAGGAAGCCGTGCAAAAGGAACTAGCCGGGCTGGGCCCGATGACCGGCCCGCAGAAGCGGCTCGCCGCGGTGTCCATCGGGCTGCTCCTGTTCTGGGCCACGGAAGGCAAGCTGCATCAGTTCGACACCGCCACCGTCACCTTCGTCGGCCTGGTGATCCTGATGATGCCGCGCATCGGCGTGATGGACTGGAAGACCATGCAGCAGCGCACGCCGTGGGGCACGCTGATCGTGTTCGGCGTGGGCATCAGCCTGGGCACCGCGCTGCTCACCACGCAGGCCGGACAATGGCTGGGCAAGTTCGTGGTGACGCACTCCGGGCTCGCCACGCAGGGGCCGATCCTGGTGTTCGCGATCCTTGCGGCCTTCCTGATCCTGATCCACCTGGGCTTTGCCAGCGCCACCGCGCTCACCGCCGCGCTGCTGCCGATCCTGATCTCGGTGCTGCAGACGCTGCCAGGCGATATCAACAAGATCGGGCTGACAATGCTGCTCGGCTTCACTGTGAGCTTCGGCTTTATCCTCCCGATCAACGCGCCGCAGAACATGGTGTGCCTGGGCACGGACACCTTCAACGGCAAGCAGTTCGCCAGGGTCGGCATTCCCGTCACGCTGATCGGCTACGCCATGATGCTGCTGTTCGCCGCCACCTACTGGCGCTGGCTGGGCTGGATCTGAAGGGACGGGACGCATGACGAAAATCACACTGCAATCCGCCCTCCAGCTCGCCCGCGACCTGCTGGCAGCGCAGGGCGTGCCGGCCGATATCGCCGACGACGTGGYCGAACACCTGGTCGAAGCCGACCGCTGCGGCTATACCAGCCACGGCCTGTCGATCCTGCCCAACTACCGGCGCTCGCTCGCAGGCGGCAACGTCAACCCCGCCGGCCGCGCCGAATGCGTGCTCGACCGTGGCAGCCTGCTGGTGTTCGACGGCAACGGCGGCTTCGGCCAGCACGTGGGCAAGACCGTCATCGAGACCGCGATCGAACGGGTGCGCCAGCACGGCCACTGCATCGTCACGCTGCGCCGCTCGCACCATCTCGGCCGCATGGGCCACTTYGGCGAGATGGTGGCGAAGGAACGCTTCGTGCTGCTGAGCTTCACCAACGTGATCAACCGCGCGCCGGCAGTGGCGCCCTATGGCGGCCGCGCGGCGCGGCTGACCACCAACCCGCTGTGCTTCGCCGGGCCCATGCCCAACGGCCGCCCGCCGCTGGTGGTAGATATCGCCACCAGCGCGATCGCCATCAACAAGGCGCGCGTGCTGGCGGAGAAGGGCGAGCCCGCGCCGGAAAACAGCATCATCGATGCCGACGGCAACCCCACCACCGATGCCTCCACCATGTTCGGCGAGCATCCGGGCGCGCTGCTGCCCTTCGGCGGACACAAGGGCTATGCGCTGGGCGTGGTGGCCGAGCTGCTCGCTGGCGTACTCTCCGGCGGCGGCACCATCCAGCCGGAAAACCCGCGCGGCGGCGTGGCCACCAACAATATGTTCGCGGTGCTGATGAATCCGGAACTGGACCTGGGGCTGAGCTGGCAGAGCGCCGAGGTGGAGGCGTTCGTCAATTACCTGCACGAC
>NZ_JBFTLX010000380.1:0-4761 GCF_056396665.1 Cupriavidus sp. 05T313
ACACTGAACTGGACCGCCTCGGCGCCCAGGGTATCGGCGTGGATAACGAAGAGTTCGTCCGACACTGAACTGGACCGCCTCGGCGCCCAGGGTATCGGCGTGGATAACGAAGAGTTCGTCCGCGGCATGACGGCGGTGGCGGTACCCGTGCGCGCCGGCGGCGGCACGGCTGACGCCGCCGCCCCGGATGGCCCCGTGATAGCGGCTATCGCCTGTCACGCGCCCACGGCCCGGGTATCGCTGGAGGCGCTGGTGCGAGCGGTGCCGACGTTGCGCGAGGCGGCGCGCGGCATGGCAAAAGTACTTTGCGACGAACGCTAGGCCCTTGCCCGCTCCCGACAAGGGGCGGCAGACGCGCTGGCTGATGCTGCCCACAAGCGAAGGTCTGAAGTGGAATACAATCAATCTGTCTCGTTTTCCGGAACGGAGTCCGAATTGAAATCGGCAACAGCAGCAGCACAAAGAAAAGCGCCTCCMGAGGCACCCAAGGAAAAATCCGCCAAAGGCGCGCGCGCGGCGGCGCCCTTGCGGCTGGAAGAACCGGCCGCCACGCCGCCGGTCCCGAACGCCGCAGCCGATGCCGCTGCGGACCGCGACACCCCCACGCTGCGCGCCTTCGCGCTGCTGGAATTCCTGGTGGCGGCGGACCGGCCCTTGTCGCTGGCGGAAATCATGCAGGGTTTCGAAGCGCCCAAGGCTTCCCTGCACCGCATGCTTGGCGCGCTGGAAGCGGGCGGGCTGGTGATCCGCGAGCCCGGTGCGCGCAACGCCTACGCGGTGGGGCCGCGCCTCTCGCGGCTGGGCGTGGCCATCGTCACGCATTCGGGCACACGCCAGTTGCGCCATGCCATCCTGGCACGGCTGGTGGCCGATATCGGCGAAACGGTCAACCTGACTATGCTGCACGAAACCTCGGTGCTGTACCTGGACCGCATGGAAGCCCCGTGGCCGCTGCGGCTGGACCTGAAACCCGGATCGCGCGTGCCGCTGCACTGCTCTGCCAGCGGCAAGCTGCTGCTGTCGCTGCTGCCGCGCGAGCAGCGCGCCGCGCTGGTGCGGCAGTTGCCGCTGGAGCGCTTTACGCCCAATACCGTCACCGACGTGGAACTGCTCGAAGCCGAGCTGGACCGCAGCGCCCACAAGCAGCTTGGCGTGGACAACGAGGAATTCGTGGCGGGGATTTCCTGCGTGGCGGTGCCGGTGCGCGATGAGCGCGGGCAGGTGGTGGCGGCCCTGGCGGTGCATGCGCCCACGGCACGCTCGCCGCTGTCGCGCTCGCTGGAGTTCGTGCCGCGCTTGCAGGAAACGGCCAGGGAGCTGGCCGCTACGTTCTAGACGGGGAAACGGGCGGCGCGGATAGCGGCGCCCGGCACGGCACAGGCTCTGGCTTTACATCCTTCCCTTCCAGGGCACCAGCCACTTCTCCGTCTTGCGCATCAGCAGGTCGAGGGTATAGGCAATCAGGCCGATCAGCCCGATGCCCATGATCACCACATCCGTGCGCAGGAAGTTCGACGCGTTGAGCACCATCTGGCCAAGGCCCGACGTGGCGGCCACCATCTCGGCGGCAACCAGCGTGGTCCAGCCGAAGCCGATGGCGATGCGCATCCCGGTCAGGATGTCGGGCAGCGCCGCAGGAATCACCACATGGCGGATCACCTGCCACCGGTTGGCCCCCATCGAGTACGCCGCATTGATCTGCTCGATGGTGACCGAGCGCACCCCCGCCTGCGCCGACATCGCCAGCGGCGCGAAGCAGGCCAGGAAGATCAGCAGGATCTTCGACGTTTCATCGATGCCGAACCAGATCACGATCAGCGGCAGGTAGGCCAGCGGCGGCAGCGGCCGGTAGAACTCGATGGGCGGATCGAACACGCCGCGCGCGATGCGCGACACGCCCATCATCACGCCGATCGGCACGGCCGTGACCGTGGCCAGCGCGAAGGCGCCGAACACGCGCACCATGCTGGCGCGGAAGTGCTCCGTCAGCGGCAGGCCGCCTTGCACATTGCCGTTCCAGGCATCGATAAAGGCATTGATGATGGATTCCGGCGTGGGCAGGAACAGTGGCGGCAGCCAGCGCAGGTGGCTGGCGATCCACCACAGCGCCAGCAGCGAGACCACGGTGATGGTGGAGATGCGCGAGCTTGAGCCCTCGCCTGGCAGGCGGTAGCCGGAGACGGCCTTCATGCGGCGCGCGGCCGGCCTGGCGGGCATGGCGCCCGCGCCGGGAGGGGGGTCGAGTCGTTGGGCGGTAGCAGTCATGTCGGACTCCTCAGGGCGTGGCATGGATCAGGTCGACGATTTCTTCGCGGTACCGGATGAACTCGGGATCGGACTTGACTTCGCGGGCATCGCCGCAGGCAATGAAGCGCYGCGCGAAGGGCAGCTCGTAGGTATGCGCGATGCGTCCCGGGGAAGGCGTCATCACGATCAGGCGGGTGGCCAGGAACAATGCTTCCTCCACGCTGTGGGTGATGAAGAACACGATTTTCTGTTCCGCGGCCCACAGCTTGAGGATCAGCGCCTGGATGGTTTCACGCGTGAGCGCATCCAGCGCGCCGAGCGGTTCGTCCATCAGCATCACCGCAGGGTCGTTGGCCAGCGTGCGGGCAATGCCAACGCGCTGCTGCATGCCGCCGGAGAGCTGGTAGACGGGCTTGGCCGCCACCTTCTCCAGCCCGACCAGCGCCAGCTTTTCCTGCGCGATGCGCAGGCGCTCGGCGCGCGGCACGCCGCGCAGCCGCAGGCCCAGCGCCACGTTGTCCAGCACATTGAGCCAGGGCATCAATGCATGCTTCTGGAACACCACGCCGCGCTCGGCACCAGGACCGTGCACAGTCTTGCCGTCGAGGCGGATCTCGCCTTCCGAGGGTTGCATGAAGCCGGCAATGCATGACAGCAAGGTCGTCTTGCCGCACCCGGAGGCGCCCAGCGCGACGACGAAATCGCCGCGCTCCATAGTGAGATTGACTTGCGACAGGGCCAGCGTTTCGGCGCCGCCACGGCCGCCGTAGTTAACGCTGAGGTTGTCGATTTCGAGTTTGGCCATAGCTGCAAACTTCCGGAAAAGGTCATTCAAGGCCACGGAGCGGACATCGCCCGCTCCGCGGCGCACAAGACAGTCAGGCCGGCGTCCTGGTGGCAAGGGCCCGCTTTACCCACTCCGCATTGACGCCCGTTCCGTAGTCCGGCAGCACGGTCTGGATGGTGCCCTGCTCCTTCAGGAACTGCGCCGCCGATTGCAGCGCCTTGGCCGCGCCGCCGCCCAGCCAGCGGGGCGAGGCTTGCTCCTCCAGCGTGGGGAATCCGTACAGCGCCATGCTGGCCGGCACGGCTTCGGCCTTGGCGCCGGAGACTTTGGCAACCGCCTTCACCATCGGCGATTCCGCGGTCCATGCGGCCTTGTCCTGGCGATACTTGTCATCCGCCGCGGCCAGGATCTTGACGAACTTGACCATGAACTCGGGGTTCTCGCGCGCGAACTTCTTGTTGGCGATCATGCCGTCGAAGGTCGCCTTGCCGGTTTCGGCGGCGATCTTGCCGGAGGTCACCAGCACCTTGCCCGATTGCTTGAGCTTGGCCAGCACCGGATCCCAGATGAAGGTGGCGTCGATGTCGCCGCGCTCCCAGGCCGCGGCCACTTCGGGCGGCCGCATGTTCATGATCTTGACGTCCTTGGGATTGATCTTGGCCTGCTCCAGCGCTACCAGCGTGTGGTAGTGCGTGGTGGAGACAAAGGGCACGCCCACCCGCTTGCCCTTGAGGTCGGCCACGCTGTTGATATTGCTGCCGTTGCGCGCCACCATGGCTTCGGCCGCGTTGATGTCGTCGAGGATCCAGAAGAGCTCCACGTCCAGCCCCTGCGACAGCGCCGAGGCAATCGGCGAGGTGCCGGCTTCGCCGATCGCGATCTGGCCCGAAGCCATCGCGCGGATCACGTCGCCGCCGCCGCCGAACTGGCGGAACGAGACCTTGTAGCCGGTCTGCTTCTCGACTTCCTTCATGTCCTGCGCGTAGCGCCACGGCACCACCATGTCCTGGTAGGCGATGACGACTTCCCTGGTCTGCGCGTAGGCGCCCGGGGCGACGACCGCCGCCATGACCACGCTTGCTGCAAGCTGCTTGATCCAACGCATGATGAACCTCCTCAAGATTGACTGTGTGGTGTGCTGTGGCGGAGATCGCCGGCACGGGAAGCCTGGCACCAGGGCGGTGCCTGCTCGAGGAGGAAGAGGTGATGAGCATGAAGCATGCCAATGTCTCCGTCTGGTTGGGACGTCTTTGCGTCCTCTCGTTTTAGCGGCGCTCTTCTCTGCGGAGAGTCAGCCCGGCGCGCACCGGATGCTGTTGAAGCAAGCCCTGAGCGCGGTGTAGCCCTATGGTAGAAAGCCGGCCCTCGCCGGGTTAGAGCCAGCGGGGACCAACTGTGGGTCCACACGGCCCGCCAGATTGCTCTTGCTGCACTTTAAAGGGTATTTACTACCGTTTTTAGGTACATGGCATTCCGTTTATCGAATTCTTCTATTGACCATCTCGCGCTCACATCCTACATTTCGACTCACGAACACTTTTCGGAACATTTGGTTCCGTTTTGAGATCGATAGACTGGAGACACGACACCATGAGCGAACACTTGCCCGAATCCCTCAAGACCCAACCCGCCGACGGCGCCGCCACCGCCGGCCCGCAGGCCATGACCCCCTCGGAAGCCTTCGTCGAGACCCTTGCCGCCAACGGCGTGACCGACATGTTCGGCAT
>NZ_JBFTLX010000381.1:0-4761 GCF_056396665.1 Cupriavidus sp. 05T313
GAATATGCCGTGGTCAGGTAGACATCAGTCCGGAATATGCCGTGGTCAGGTAGACATCAGTCCGCTTGGAAAGCGTGTAGTCCGCGATAAAGGCAACTTGCCATGGGTTCGGCACCGACTTGTTGGCGAAGAAGCTCTTGACGTTGTCGTAGTCGTATTCGAGCGTCAGGCTAAGCGCCGACGTCACCTGGTAGTTGGCGCCGATCCAGTAGAAGTCGTCGCGCTCGATCAGGCTGCCATTCTGGTCCTTGTTCTGACCCCAGCGGTAGCCGCCCATGATCTTTGCCGGGCCGAACGCATAGCTTCCCGCGATTGTCGCCTTCTTGAAGCTGCCGCTGCCGAGGGCAGCCGCGGTCGCCGGGTTGGAAATGGTCGGGTTGAACTGGTCGTAGGCAACGGCCACACCGACAGGGCCGGCAATGTAGGTCAGCGCCGCGCCATAGGCGGTATCGCGGCGGAACTGGCCCGGCACTTCGCCGTTACCGCCGAGGAGCGGGCCGTTGGCTACCGTCGTCGGCAACGCCAGGCCGGTACCGAAGGACCAGTGCGCCAGTGCGGACACCGGACCGAACTGGCCGGAGTACTTGATGGTGTTGTCCTCGCGGAAGTTGGCGCCGGTCAGCATCACGATCGGTTCATACTGGGTGGCAAAGGCTGCCGGCACGAAGTTCGCGATGCTCTCGAACATCGAAGTGTACTGGCGGCCGAAGGTCACCTGGCCGAACTGCGTACTCTGCAGGCCTACGTATGCCTGGCGACCGAACAGGCGGCCGCTTTGCTGCGATGTGCCGGTATCCAGGTTAAAGCCGCTTTCCAGAACGAAAACGGATTTCACGCCATTGCCGAGATCCTCCGCACCGCGCAAGCCCCAACGCGAGCCGGACAGGCCCCCGGAGTTCGCGCGGTAGACGTTGTTGGACGGGCCCGCATTGAACTTGTTGGCAGCGGTGGGAACGGCGCCGACATGGTTGGCGAACTCAACGTTCATATCCGCCACGCCATACAGCGTCACGCTGCTCTGTGCGTGGGCGCTGCCGGCGCAGATTGCGCCCGAAGCAATGAGTGCAAGATTAAGCTTGCTCAGTTTCCTAGACGATTTCACTACCTGTCCTCCTCATATCCATGTTTACGTCTGTTATTGACGCCGTCATCATGCAAAGAATTGGGCGCCGTGCGCCCCCCAATGGCAGGGGGGCGGGATTCTCCGGATACCAAGAGATTTTCTGCGCATGGGTGCAAATGGACGACGGGGGTTCGGTAGCGGGTCAGGGCTTGTCAAAGGGAAGCAAAGGAAGCTGAAGGTGACGGGAAAGGCGGCCCGCGCGATGCGTATTGATAACGCAGGGCTGGTGGGGTCGGGGAGACGCTACCTGTGCGCGGTGCTTCCGGATCGAAGTGGCCCGCCCCGCACTGCCGCTGACAGCGCGAGGTCGAGATTCGTTTGGCGGCAAATCGCCGCTTTGTCAGGAACTGACCGGGAAGCGGGTAGGGAAGGGGGTGGCGGTGAAGTACGCGATCCTCGCGGCGGCAGGCCGCATGCCTGGCCACATGAACGTGCTACTGGCCGGGGCCGAGGTGGCTTGCGATCAGGTCTTCGAAATGGAAGGCACCAACAGCGAGTGCAGCCAGGCGTCGCGGTGCGTCCTGCCATGACCTGAGGGGGCGTTGGACTGTCAAGCCGTCCGCTGCTTGCCCTGGCCAATCAGTTCAGTCATTTCGGAGAGTTCCTGAATGAGCGGCTCGGCGCGCGGCCATTGGCCGTAGCCGGCGGCTGGGTTGAGGTGGCCGACGTTGCCGAGGTCGACCAGGCGGCTGCCCCAGGCGCTGGCCAGCGCGGCGACTTCCTCGAAACGGGCAAGCGGATCGTTGCGGCTGGCCGCGACGATGCTTGGGAAGCGCAAGGCCGCGCGCGGTGCGGGTGTCCAGCCGTTCAGGCGCAGCGCATCTTCGTCCGGATAGCCTTCAGGCAACGGATGATCGAAATCGGGCGGCGCGGCCAGCAGCGCGCCGCGCACGGCGCGCGCGGAACGGCGCGCCCAGTGCACCGTAATCATGACGCCGGCGCTGTGGGCCACCAGCAAGGCCGGCTCACGCAGGCTCGCCAGCGTGCGTTCCAGCGCAGCGACGCGCACGGYGCAGTCAAGCTTGTTGTGCTCCAGCGGAGGCACGATGCTGACCTGGCGCCCGTCGGCGCGCAACTTGTCGGCCAGCAAGGTTTGCCAGTGATCCGCGACATGGTCGCGCAGGCCGGGGACGATGACGATCGGGGGTAATTCAATGTGATGCATCTTGTTGTTTACTCAGCGGGTGAAGGAGGAGTCAGGCGCCGGCGCGCTCTGCCTCATTGCGCGCTTCGGCAAGCCGCAGGTCGCGCAGGTAGCGCGGCCTGGCGATGAAGAACACGGCGGCTGCGACCAGCGAGATCAGYGGAACCAYCTGCAGGGCCCCGAGCAATCCGATCCTGTCGGCCAGCAGGCCCGTCAGGTAAGGCGCCGGCGCGGCGCCMAGGATGTTGTTGGCCAGYGTCAGCATCGCCAGCGCGGTGGCATGGGTCGAGGGGCGGGAGAGATTGACCACCATGGCGCCGGCGGGGCCCCAGGTACCCATTGCCAGCAGCATGCCGAAACCGATCAGCAGCAACTGCGMGGTACCCGGCGGCARCCGGAAGCCCGCCAGCAACAGCRCGCACGACACGAGACAGAACAGGATCGCSAGCGTCAGCTTGCGGGCCGGCGCGTTGCGGCTAACCCGGTCCGTCAGCATCCCGCACAAGGTCATGCCRACGCCGCCGACGATCAGCAGCGCCGCGGCGAGCAGCGCCGCCTTGTCGGGCGGCATGCCGTAGTACCGGTTCAGGTAGCTCGGCATCCAGGCCATGATCGCGTAGGCGATGAAAAGCTGCAGGCCGCTGCCGACATAGGCGCAGACCAGGGACGGTGCCCAGAAGAGCCCGCGCAGCAGCGCCGGCAAGGGGATGCGGGCTCGGGCTGGCGCCGCGCCGCCGTGGGTGGCGCGTGGCCCTGCCGTGCGCCGCGCCAGCCTGGCTTCGGTCACGGTGACGCAATAGATCAGCACCACGATCAGTCCGAATACCGCCATGGCCATGAACGCCGCGCGCCAGCCGAAGCGGGCCGCCACGACACCGCCCAGCCCCATGCCCAGCACCGCGCCGAACATGCCGCCGGAGGTGAAGGCGCCGGTCAGGGTGGCACGCAGGGAMGGCGGGAAGATGCTCAGGATCACGGCCAGCCCGACGCTGCCATAGGCCGCCTCGCCAATGCCGACGAAGAAGCGGGCCGCCAGCATATGCCCGTAGCTGGCGGAGAGCGCGCACGCCAGCGTGCCGCAGCTCCACAGCAGCGCCATCAGGGCCAGGCTCTTGACGCGRCCCCAGCGATCGGCGACGAGCGAGAACGGCACSGTGAACAGACCGACCATCAGCGCGACGATGCCGCTGAGCGAGCCGAGCTTGGCGTCGGACAGGCCCCACTCAAGCCGCAGTTGGGGAAAGACGGCGTTCAGCACCTGGCGCGACATGTAGTCGGAAAGCAGGAGCGCAAAAATGAGGGCGAATACCAGCCACGCGTAGGCATGCGAGCGTGCCGGCTTGGCGGTGAGATCCGTGTCCGCGYGAGCGGCCCCGGAGAGGGACTGTCCCATGAAAGTCTCCTGCGGTCTGRTGCCGCTGTGGCGCCGCGAATTCGGCGCGGATTGTGTGATCSATGGCGAGCGGACGGGCATCGTTGCCGGTCCGCTTGCCCGGGCTGGCGTCAGGCTGCGCGCAAGGGCAGGKTTGCCTGCCGCGGCTTGCGGTTGGGCGCCATGCCATGCATTGCCAGGGTTTCCTCGGCATCCTTGTACTGCACGCCGATCTTGTAGATCTTGCGCGCTTCCTTGCCGCTGGCCACTTCACGGCCGAGTTCGCGGGCGACGCGCACGCACTGCTCGATCTGCTGCACCGAGGTCATGCGGTTGCCGTGCTGGTCGATGATGGTGTCCTCGATGCCGCAGCGGGGGTGCAGGCCCATCGACATGGCCATCATGTTGAACGGCAGGACGTTCTTCAGCAACGATTCGGCGGTCAGCGTGCASCCATCCGGCGCGCGATGGATGAAGTTGAAGAAATTGAACGGATTCGGACCATCGAAGCCGCCGCCGATGCCGATCCAGGTCAGGTTCAGCGGTCCGGTGTACACGCCCTTGCGCACCAGGCGATCGAGTGTTTCCAGCGCATGGATGCCGGTCAGCTGGAAATGCGGCTGGATGCCGGAGGCCTGCAGGCGCCTCAGGTGCTCCTCGACCCAGGCGGGGCCGGCGGGCACGGTCATTTCGCTGTAGGCAGCCTGGAAAGCCGGGTTGGCCAGCGAGGTGCCCTCCAGGTATTCCGGGTAGAGCAGCTCCATGATGTTCATCTGCGTCGTATTGATGGCCACCGTCACCTGGTCCGGCTTGGGGTCCAGGTCGGCGAGCATGTGCCGGGTATCGTCCGACAGCCACTTGGCGGCCTGGCCGTCGTCTTCCGGGGCAAACGAGATCGAGCCGCCGACCTGGATGATCATGTCGGGCACCGCGGCGCGCACGCCGGCGATCAGTTCGTTGAACTTGGACAGGCGCTTGGAGCCCTTGCCATCGAGTTCGCGCACGTGGAGGTGCAGCACCGTGGCACCGGCGTTGTAGCAGTCAACGGCCTTTTGCACCTGTTCCTCCATCGTCACCGGAATGTCTTCGGGGAAATCCGCCGGCATCCACTCGGGGCCGTAA
>NZ_JBFTLX010000382.1:0-4736 GCF_056396665.1 Cupriavidus sp. 05T313
GTTGCATATCGTGTCATCACCTATTCGCACACCGCCCTCCATTTTGCTTCACTAAGGAAACGGAGGCGACAAGTATCCTGACATGGAGGGCGAGTAAAGAAAAGTGACACCTCCGTGTGCGTAAACGGCCAACCCCGTACAGCCGCGCCAGCAGCTAGAAGCAATAAAACCCCGCCAAAAAACGCCCACTCTGCGCCAGCAGCCAGAAACCCTAAAATCCCGTCACCGCCGATTGGCAATCCAAATCCCCGCCACAATAGCCGCCAGCCCGACAGCATGAAACCACCGCGGCCAGYCCCCCAGCAAAGCAGTCGACATCAGCGCGGCAAACACAGGCGTAAGCGTAAAGAAAAACACCGGCAACTGCGCCCCCGCTCGCGCAATCGCCCGGTCCCACGCAAAGTAGGCCAGCAGCGACGGAATCGTCGCCACATAGAGCAAGATGCCGGCCGCCTTCCCATTCCATTGAATCGCCGCCGGCGCGGCCAGCAACTCCCACGCCACGAATGGCACGCTGGCCAGCACACCCGCCACGATCTGCGCGAACAACAGCACCGCCAGCGGCAAGTCCGGACGCTTCTTGCGCAGCAGCCACGTATAGGCGCTCCAGGTAATCGTGCCCGCCAGCATGAACAGGTCGCCGGCCACGAAGTCCAGCTGCGCCAGCCGCCCGAGATCCCCGCGCAGCATCACCACGCCCACGCCTGCCAGGCAGAGCAGGGCGCCCGCCACATGCCAGCCGCGCACACGTTCGTGAAAGAAGAGCGCGCCGATGATCAGCAGGAAGATGGGCGCGGAGGCGCCGATCAGCGTGACATTGATTGGCGAGGACGTGGTCAGCGCCAGGTACTGCATGGCGTTGTATACGGAGACGGAGAGCATGCCCATGGCGGCGATCACGCCGGCGTGCCGCTTCAGTGTCGTGGCATGCTCGCGCACACTCCGCCATACGTAGGGCGCCAGCAGCAGCCCGGCCATCGCCCAGCGGGCAAAGTTCAGCGTGATCGGCGGGATGGCGCCGGCGGCGTAGTGGCCGACGATGGCGTTGCCGGCCCAGCTCAATGGCGGAAACGTCAGCAGGCCAAGCGTGGTCCAGTCGAGCCTGGTCTTGCCGGATGCGGTAGCGGTCATCGGAGGGTTGTCGTCCTGTTTGTGTTCTTGTTGTTTTTCGCGATGCTATTACTTTTTCTGCCCGCATTATGCCGCAGGCGCCGATTGCAAACGATTGTCACTGCCATGCTTTTTGCGGAGCCCTTGCGCTAGTCTCCCCACCTGTCGGGCCGGGCGCCAGCCCTTGCCCGCCAATCTTTTTGACTCGCTCGGAGAACACAATGGGTGTGCTGGATTTCATCAAGGACGCAGGCGAGAAGCTGCTGGGCAGGCAATGGTTCGCGCTACCCGGAAATCTTCGAGGCCAACCGTCCCATGCTGAGCGATCCCGACAAGATCTATCCGGGACAGACCCTGCGCATTCCGGCGCAAGTATCCTGAGTAAGCCGGCACGAGTACGCCGGCGCAGCGCCGGATACGAACTGTTACACGGCGCTGCGTACCGGCTGTCAACACGCCCAGGCCCCGGCCCGTTTTTACAGGCAACGCGCAACGAAGCGCGCCTCACCTGGAGATAGACATGAAGAAGGTTCTCGCCATCCTGACCCTCGGACTCTTCGCTGCCGGTGCCTTCGCCCAGGCCCCGGCCGCCGATGCGCCCAAGGCGCCCACCAAGGTGGAAAAGAGCGCGCACAAGAGCAACAAGACACAAGCCACCAAGCACACCAAGGCCGCCACGCCGGCCAAGTCCGCCGCGCAGTAATGCGGCGTTTCAGGGCGCGCTCTTCCGGGGGCGCGCCCTTTTCCTATTTCTCCTGACGCCATGCACCTGATCTGGACTATTCTCATCGGCTTCCTGGCCGGGCTTGTGGCGCGCGCCATCACCCCCGGCAATGGCCCTAGCGGGTTCTTCCTGACCTCCGCGCTGGGTATCGGCGGCGCGCTGGCCGCGACCTTTCTCGGGCAGGCCCTGCACTGGTATCGCCCAGGGCAATCCGCCGGCTTTATCGGCGCCGTGGTGGGTGCGGTGATCCTGTTGCTGGGCTACCACCTAATCAGCAAGCGCTGAGCCGCAACGCCACGCCCCGAAAGCCAGATACCAGCAAGCAACACCCGCAACGGAACACGGAACCCGATCATGAGCCTGATGGATTTTTTGCAGTCTGCAGCTACCGCCCTGGGCGGTAATCCCGAGCAGCAGGTAGACCACGTCGCGCAGAACGCGCCTGAGGGCGCGCTCGGCCAATTGCTGGCCGGCGCCTTCCGCTCCGACCAGACGCCGGCCTTCGGCAATATGGTGGGCGAACTGTTCGGCCAGTCCAACGGTGCGCAGCAGGCGGGCCTGCTCAACCAGTTGCTTGCCACACTGGGCCCGGCGGCGCTGGCCGGCGCGGCGGGCGGTGCGCTGGGCAATCTGCTGCAGCCTGGCGCGACCCAGGTCACTCCGGCGCAGGCCAGCCAGCTCACCCCGGCACAGGTGCAGGAGATCGCCGCCCATGCCGAGCAGGCCCATCCGGGCGTGATCGACCAGATCGCCGGTTTCTACGCGCAGCATCCCACGCTGGTCAAGACCATCGGCAGCGCCGCGCTGGCCATTGCGCTGGCCAGGTTCAAGGAACACCAGCCGGGCTGWGCCGCAGGCGGCCGCCGCCAGTGCGCAGCCGTTACGGCAATGCCACCTCTAGCCGCGCCAGCGTGCGCAGCAGCTTCTCGTCGTCCGGGGCCAGTTCGTGCGCCGCGACAAAGGCGGCGCGCGCTTCGTCCTGCCGCTGCAATTGCATCAGCACCTCGCCCTTGTGCGCCAGGCCTTCCACCCGGGCGCCCAGGTTGCCTTCGGTGCCTTCGCCATACGCGGCCAGGGATTGTTCGAGGTAGGTCAGCGCCTGCGCGGGCTGGCCCAGGCGGAACAGCGCCCAGCCCTTGCTGTCCAGCACGTAAGGGTTGCCCGGCGCGTCGGCGAGGGCCTCGTCGATCATCGCCATGCCGCGTCCGACCATCCAGTTGGCATCGACCAGCGCGTAGCCGACCTCGTTCAGGCTGTCTTTTGGCAGGGGCGCCAGGCCGAGCGCGATGTCCAGTTGCTTGTCGTCCCGGCCAGCGATCGACAGGTCGATCAGCTTGCGCCGGATACGCGCCTGGAAGTCCGCGCCGATTTCATTCTTGCCAGCCTCGTAGCTTGCCAGCATCTGCCGGAAGACGGCCGCCGGCCCGGCGCCGGCCGGCAGGGCGGTGATGGCGTCGGACTCGCGCCTGCACCACGCGAATTCGCCCGCTTGCAGTCCGGTATACGTGTAGTCGAGGCTGATCGTCCGTGCCTTGTGGCTTTGCGCATAGTAGGTATAGCCGTGGCTATCCGTCCGGTTGCAGAACAGGTACCCGTCGTCGAGGTCGAGTATGTAGGTCATGCCTGCTATGGGATCATTGCTGCTCTCGCCGTGCAACGAGAACGATTCGCCGAAATCGCCTTCGCCGACGATCGGGTTGAGGATCCATTTTTCCTTGGCGTGCCGCTTGGGCATGCGCACGGATACCGTGTTGCCCTGCTTGTCGGTGACGCCGAAGATCACGCTGTCCTGCTCGTTCGACTTGGGGAAGACGCCGGCGATCCGCTGGCCGGGCAGGAACAGCCGGTAGCGGGCTTCGGGCATGGCCTGGCCGGTAGCCGGATCGCGCAGCACGAACCGGTGCACCTGCGTGCCTTCGCCGAGCGTRCCCGGCTGGCGATAGTCGCGCGCCAGCGTCATGGCGGGAATGGATGCCACAGCCAACAGCACTGCGCCCTTCAGGTAAAACGATTTGCTTCTCATTGCCTTGGTATTCAGGTTGAATTGGGTTCGGGCGCCTTCGCCGGCGTCAGGTGGCCATGCTGCCGGCACGGATGCTGCCCAGCATGCCGTGCAGGTCATGTGTCATGACCGCCAGGAACGCCACCAGCCCGAGGTAGTACAGCGTATAGGTCAGGCGCATTTCCGCGCTGATGGTGTAATAGGCGCGGTTCTCCGGGGCCTGCGGATCGTAGCGCCAGGCCTTGAGCAACTGCGGGGCCGCCAGCAGCGCCACCAGGATCAGGATCGGGCTGGGGCGCCACAGGAACATCGCCACCAGCACCGGCACGCCAAGGAACCAGATGCGCGGCGACAGCAACGCGGTGACGCGGCCGCCATCGAACGGCGAAAGCGGGATCAGGTTGAACAGGTTGATAAAGAAGCCGGCATAGGCCAGCGCGAGCATCAGTCCGCTGCCGGTGCTGCGGCCAATGTAATAGCAGGCCAGGGCGCCCAGGGTGCCGACCACCGGCCCCGCCAGCCCGATATAGGCCTCGGTCTCGACGTCGACCGGCTGGTCCTTGAGTTCGACCCAGGCCCCGACGAATGGAATGAAGGTGGGCGCGCCCACGGCCAGCCCGCGGTGGCGCGCGGCCAGGAAATGGCCCATCTCGTGGACAAAGATCAGCAGCACGAAGCCGACGGCATAGCGCCAGCCGAAGATCAGCGCGTAGGCCCCGATCGACAGCAGCATGGTGCCGCCCGTGGTCAGCAGCTTGCCCATCTTCAGGCCGCCCAGGAGCAGGAGCAGCAGCTTGGTCATCGGTACAACTCCGTAGCCGGGGAGGAGGAATGCGCCTTCACTTCGGCTGTGCGGGACCGGACGGCTTGCGCCTGAACCACTTGGTGGCGGAATAGCCG
>NZ_JBFTLX010000383.1:0-4733 GCF_056396665.1 Cupriavidus sp. 05T313
ATGACACCCTATCCCCTATTCTTGTTATTCACGTCCTTGTGCTCAAATCACCAGCCAGAAGCATTTAGGACACCTGCTATCAGCCGGCTTGAGCGACGTCTTGCAGACTTTGCAGCGTAGCCCGCTTCTCTCTGAATCTGTTGTGTCGCGGTCGGGCGCGCACGACGTGCAAGTCTTGCTGCTCCTAGACCAGCAGTTGCTCACGCAAACACGCTTGCCGCACTGGGAGCAGCGACGGCGTGGTGCACGGGGCGAGCAACCACACCTCTCGCATTTTTCCTTCATTGTGGCTGCTCCACGGCGGCTTCCTTCTGCTTGGCGGCCACAATGGCAGCGTCGACGACTCCAGCAATAGCGTCAGGGGTTGCGACTGAGAGCACCCACGTACGAGATTCGACCAAACGGGACGGTACAGCCATGGCACCAATGGGCTCAATGCCCATCGCTGTCAGCCGCTCAACTAGCTCCGCGAACACCTCCTCCTTACGCAAGCACCAGGTCGAAGCGAAGCAACGCCAGAATGTCCAGCCCGCGCGCTCGAGAATACGCTGTCGATTCATATCGCTGGCCCAGCGTTCTGGGCCATGGTAAGCGTCGCCGTCGCATTCGATAGCCAGGCGCGCGTCGTTGGCGCCCTCGACCACCATGTCCAGTCGGTACGCGCCGCTCTTAACCTGGGGGATGACGCGATAGCCACGCTGCAAGAGCATCGTGAACACCTCGCGTTCGAATCCGGATTCGCACAGCTTGATGAGGCCCTCCTGGTCATCCACTTCGTGGACGACCTTAGGCGTGCTGAAGTGCTCGAGCAAAGTCATCCGGATGTCCTTGTCCGAGATTTGCTCCGCCGTCACAGAGCGGACCAGATACATGAGGTCGCGGGCGCGGCTGGCAGCCACGTTGAAGCGTTGGTTGTAGGCATTGCCCGAGAGCGGGTGGCAACGTTCGGGGTCGGCCACCATCGACAGGAACATGATGTCGCGCTCGCTACCTTGGAAGGTACGCGCGTCTCCGCAATCAAATTCGCGCCGCAGTAATTCGGAAGCGGAACAACGCTCCCGCACCATCGCGTCGATAAACYTGGCCTGTTCCATCCCAAGAAGGGAGACCACTCCAATGGTGCGCCCGGCATAACGCTCGTCCTCAAGGATGGCGCTGATTTCGGCGGCGATATGGGCGGCCGGCATCGCGCTTATTGGCTTGCAAGCAACGGAGCGTGCTTTGTACCGTTACTTGTACCCAATAGCCAGGTAGCGCACTTCAGCGCGTTTCTCGTTTGAGTGAAATCCAGAAAACTCAGAGCGACCTGACAAGTCGCAGATGGTTCAGCGGCCCATTGCCCCTGCAAGCCTGATGTCAAAGCCGGCCAGTCGAGCCGGCTTTTTGTCCACGTTAGGGGCCGCCCTGAGCAGAACCTTGCAAACTACTACCAGTGCATGGGAAAGCACGATTTTCCATATCGGGCAATAAAGCATAACCTGACCAACGACCCAGTTTATACTTTGCGGCACTGGCAGGACTTTTTGACCGGCCGGAGATAGCGCAAGAGAGCGCTRCCTGCGGTCCCGACAGCATGCAGCGTTGGCCCAGAATTGCTTCGATGCTCCCCTTCAGCCGCTGAGGAGCATGCTTCGCCCAGTCGATTCGCTTTTGGCCTCCTCATGCGGCCAGGCCATGTTTAGTGCGCTCATCCGATAATCCACGCGCGTCTCAATCATGGATGAACACAATATTCCCGACGGCTCCCATGACACAGGTTCAGATGCAGTTCCCGGTGTTATGAGCCGCGAATCGCTCTACCAACTCGTCTGGGCTGAACCGATGCTGAAAGTAGCTGCTAGTTTCGGAGTGTCATCTAGCTACATGGCCAGGGTATGCACACTGCTCAACGTGCCACGCCCAGCGCGCGGATATTGGGCAAAGTTGGCCGTTGGGAAGGCCCCTGCTAAGCCAAGACTGCCCGATGCTCGTCCCGGGGACGAACTCGCGTGGGCTCGTGGCGACGCTCAGTGGGAAACGAAGCTCCCACTTCCGAAGCCGCCTTCGGACAGGCCTAACAGGCGGGCCACGCGCATCAAGCGGACTAACACCGACCATGCCCTAATAACCGGAGCCAAAGCAATCTTCGAAGAAGCCAGAACGGCTTATGGCGTGGGATACCTCAAGCCAAGAAAGAGGTTGCTTGTCGACATAGTCGCCACTAAGACAGGCCTTGATAAGGCTCTTTCGTTTGCAAATGAAGTGTTCCTCGCCTTGGAGGACGAGGGCTATCGCGTTGTCATCGCGCCCCATGGAGAGCGTCTCACGCGAAGGGACTTCGATGAGCGGGAAGTACCTCGGAAGGACCATAGTCGTCGTGACCGATGGTCACCAGGACGCTGCACGGTTGTCTACATCGGTACAGTGGCCATCGGACTCACAATTATTGAGATGTCCGAAGAGGTCGAGGTGAGGTACGTCAACGGTGAATACGTGCGACTCAGTGAGTACGTTCCTCCGAAGCGGGGACGTTACGTTTCTGACCATGGATGGACCAGCAAACAAGATTTGCCAACCGGCCGCCTTTGCTTGCAGGCCTACTCTCCATATTGGCGTGCGGAGTGGAGTAGGCAGTGGCGGGAGAAGCCGGGCCGTGACATTACTGCTCTCATTCCAGTCATCGTGAAGGAGCTGAGGCAATCGTCTTCCGAGGTCGCTAGGTTAGCTGCGGAGGGCGAGCGGCTGGCTGAGCTTGAGCATCAGCGCTGGGAGGCTCAACGTGAGCAATGGGGCCGAGAAGAAGAGGAAAAGCGAGCGGCGAAGGCGTTGAAGGACAGTAAGGATGAGCTCCTCCAAATCATTGAAAGCTGGGCCGAGTCGAGGCGATTGGCAGAGTTCTTCCTTGATGCCAAACAGAGATTGCGAGACTTGAGCGAAGAGAAGAAAAACGAGATGCTCGAGCGACTAAGGCGCGCTCGAGAGCTTATTGGCAGTGCAGACGCCCTTGAGCGATTTCGCTCATGGAAAGCGCCTGAGGAGCGCTAGTAATGGACCTCCAAACGAACCCGCTGGCGAGCAGCACAATGCCTGTCGGTAAGGGGCAGTGCTCGCTTGCCCGGAATGCGGACCTGGCTCGCACTGCGCTGCATGCGGAAGGCTACCTCGGCTTGAGGTAGAGCTGTTTTTGGGACTGACCAGGTACAGCATGCTCTTCCGTGACGAAAATATCTCCCCTTGCCTTGACCAAATCCGACAGTTTTTTGAAATCGTAGACCCAGGAGTCGAAATCGGGCTGTAATTTTGTCAGGTAGCACGTACACAATTACTGCTAGCGACCGTAAGAACTATGGTGGCTGCTAGCCATACTTCCGCGCTCACGAAACCCTGAAATGGTCCGTGGTCTGGCCAGCATAGACCGCGCGCTGAAGCCATTCGGGTAAGTCACCGTGGCCATCCCTGCTATGGCCCGCGGCGTCTCTGAAGCGAACCGGGCGGACCTTCTGGCTGGAAATCGGAGTCGTTGCGGCGAAGCATCCAGCGGCAACCAGGTCATCTATTGCGATGCTGTGCTTGGCCATGTATAACGCTGGATTTCTTGTGCAAAATAAACTAGTTCGTTGGATTTCTCGCACCCCGCAAAATCCCGCGCCTTATTACCCACAAACCAGGAGTGCGAATCGGCCTCGCAAATCGATAATCCTGCGACACTCCACGCCACACAGCCGGAAACCGACCTTGATGGTATAGCATGAAATAAGCATTTTTCCCAAAAATGCTACATACACAACCCAACTCCTGGCGAGAAATCCGGAATAACTCCCCAACCCCGGAGCCCGCCGCCACTAACCTCGCCTTTCCCTCCTCGGCTTCCCCACCGACTAATATTGCAGTGTGCCTCCCAGCGCGCCACCGGCTGCCACTAGAAGTAGAACTACACCTCGGCAGCAAACCTCCAACCCAGCTTTGAGCAGCAGCTCTTTCCCTTGGCATCGGCTCGACCCTTCACCGGTCCCTCAGCGCGCCAATGGTCTCTTGCTCGCACGAGCTTTGGAGCGTGACATGGAACAGCAGAAGCAAGTCCCCAAAAGACTTCCCCCATCGATATTTTCCAGCGGTACTCCCCGGCACACCGCCTAAGTTATGCGCTCGCAAGCTTCCTGACGGGACGTATGACACCGGGGAGACGGGTGCCGAGCGATATGAGCGGTGGCAAACCTGTGAGGCACCGGTCTGCCATCTCCGAGCCATCGTCGCAACCCGCGGGTCAGGCAACGGCCCCACGTCTTCCGCGATGCTCGAACGAGTGCGAGCTGTGGTGCCTTACAAGATGTGGCTGACACCGGATGAGCTGGATTGGGTGGAGCGTCGTTTGGTCACATCTGGGGATTCGAGGGTTCACACCTAGTACAAGGCACCGCTGTTCGAATCAGGACCGCATCGGCACGGTCAGCCGTAATGTTGCTCTCGATGGCAGTTTGGGCAGACTGCTATCGCGTTCGAGACTGTGTCGTCGCCTCCTTTGGCCAAAGGCACAACATGGTGAACTTCGAGATAAGGTTCACCTGTCGACCTCCGGCTGAAAGGAGCCTTGGAATTGCAGGATTCGCACGTACCGGCAGCTCGGTAGAGTACTTCGGCAATTACGTCAGGGTTGCGGTCGAACACTCGCGTTAGAACGAACTTCTCCGCCGGCTTTGGCTCAGCTTTCTCCAGACGAGCACGGCGACGTGAAGCGTCGTCCTGCAGTGCTCTAC
>NZ_JBFTLX010000384.1:0-4717 GCF_056396665.1 Cupriavidus sp. 05T313
CCTTGGCGCTGTTCTCGTGCGGGAACAGGCCTTCTTCCAGCCCGGTGATAAAGACCGCGTTGAACTCCAGCCCCTTGGCGGCGTGCACCGTCATCATCTGCACCGCATCCTGGCCGGCCTGGGCCTGGTTGTCGCCGGCTTCCAGYGAGGCATGGGTGAGGAAGGCCACCAGCGGCGTCATCACGGCCGGCAGCGCTTCGGGATCGAGCACCTGCTGGGCCTGGTCGCCGTCGGCCAGCACCGGCAACTGCGCGCCCTCGCGCCCGACCGGGATCGCGCTGGCCAGCGCGTCCAGCCCGTAGCCTTCTTCCGTCACGAACGCCTGCGCCGCCGTCACCAGTTCCTGCAAGTTCTCAATGCGGTCCTGGCCTTCTTTCTCGCCGCGATAGTAGTTGATCAGGCCACTGGTGTTGGTCACGTACTCCACCGTTTCCGGCAGCGTCATGCGGCGCGTCTCGGCGCGCATCTGCTCGATCAGCCGCACAAAGGCGCCCAGCGTGCTRCCGGCCTTGCCGGGCACGTAGGCTACCGCCTCCGCGAGCGAGCAGTCGTACTGGCGCGCCGCATCCTGCAGCGATTCCAGCGAACGCGCGCCGATGCCGCGCGCCGGGAAATTCACCACGCGGCCGAAGGCGGCGTCATTGCGCGGGTTCTCCAGCAGTTGCAGGTAGGCCAACGCGTGCTTGACTTCGGCGCGCTCGAAGAAGCGCAGGCCGCCGTACACGCGATAAGGGATGCCCGACGAGAACAGCGCGTGCTCGATCACCCGCGACTGCGCGTTGCTGCGGTAGAGAATGGCAATCTCCGAGCGGCTCATGCCCTGCGCGATCAGGTCGCGGATCTCTTCCACCAGCCAGGAAGCTTCCTGGCCGTCGGAGCCGGCCTGGAACACCCGCACCGGCTCGCCGTGACCGGCATCGGTGCGCAGGTTCTTGCCCAGGCGCCGCGCGTTGTGGGCAATCAGGTGGTTGGCCGAATCCAGGATGTGGCCGTGCGAGCGGTAGTTCTGCTCCAGCTTGATCATGTGGCGCACGCGGAATTCATCCTCGAAGTCCCGCATGTTGCCGACATTGGCGCCGCGGAAGGCGTAGATGCTCTGGTCGTCGTCGCCCACGGCGAACACCGCGGCCGGGCTCTGCGTGCCGAAGCCCGCCAGCATCTTTAGCCACCGGTATTGCAGCACGTTGGTGTCCTGGAACTCGTCCACCAGCACGTGGCGGAAGCGATGCTGGTAGTGCTGGCGAATGGCGTCGTTGTAGCGCAGCAGTTCGTAGCAGCGCAGCAGCAGTTCGGCGAAATCGACCACGCCTTCGCGCTGGCACTGCACGTCATAGGCGGCGTAGAGGTCAACGAAGCGGCGGTTGAAGTCGTCGTTGGCCTCCACATCGGCCGGGCGCAGGCCTTGCTCCTTGGCGTTGTTGATGAAGTACTGCAGGTTCTTGGCCGGGTACTTCTCGTCATCGACGTTGAGCGACTTGAGCAGGCGCTTGAGCGCGGAGAGCTGGTCCTGGCTGTCGAGGATGGCGAAGGTCTGCGGCAGGCCGGCGTCGCGGTAATGGGCGCGCAGCATSCGGTTGCACAGGCCGTGGAAGGTGCCGATCCACATGCCGCGCGTRTTGATGGGCAGCATCGAGGTCAGCCGCGTCATCATCTCCTTGGCGGCCTTGTTGGTGAAGGTCACCGCCAGCAAGCCCGCCGGGGACACCCGGCCGTTCTGGATCAGCCACGCGATGCGGGTGGTCAGCACGCGCGTCTTGCCGCTGCCCGCCCCGGCCAGGATCAGCGCCGGTTCGTCAGGCAATGTGACGGCGGCTAGTTGTTCGGCATTGAGATTGGCAAGCAGGTCGGACATCGGGGAGGCCTTGTGGAGTGCCCCGAATTATACCGGGGTACCCGCCGGCATCCCCGGCGCTTCGCCGCGCGTGGCGCCATGACGCAAAAACAGCACAATCCCTCTGACATCCCACCTTCCCCCCCTCCCGGCAAGGCCGGGCGGCACGCCAGGGAAGGCACGAATCGTCGCCGGCGCACCGGTCCCGGCCCGAAATCGCGCGCCCTCCACCCGCCTCCCCTATAATTTGACGTTTTCCCGGCGCGTTGCCCTTGCCCGCCTGGCCCGCAGAATCCGACGTAATCATCGACATCCGAGCATGACCGCCCAAGACCAGTCCCTTGCCAAGAGCTTCGAACCCGCCGCCATTGAGGCCAAGTGGGGCCCAGAGTGGGAGAAGCGCGGCATCGCGAAGCCGACCCTAGATCCGGACCGCCCGGACTTCTGCATCCAGTTGCCGCCGCCGAATGTGACCGGCACGCTGCACATGGGCCATGCCTTCAACCAGACCATCATGGACGGGCTGGCCCGCCACGCCCGCATGACCGGCGCCAACACGCTGTGGGTGCCCGGCACGGACCACGCCGGCATCGCCACCCAGATCGTGGTGGAACGCCAGCTGGAAGCGCAGGGTGTGTCGCGCCATGATCTTGGCCGCGAGAAATTCATCGAGAAGGTATGGGCCTGGAAGGAAGAGTCCGGCTCGACCATCACGCGCCAGGTCCGCCGCATGGGCGCCTCGATCGACTGGAGCCGCGAGTACTTCACCATGTCGCCGGAGATGTCCAAGGCGGTGACGGAAGTGTTCGTGCGCCTGTACGAGCAGGGCCTGATCTACCGCGGCAAGCGCCTGGTCAACTGGGATCCGGTGCTGGGCACCGCGGTGTCCGACCTGGAAGTGGAGAACGTCGAGGAAGAAGGCTCGATGTGGCACATCCGCTATCCGCTGGCCGAGCCCGATACCGTGCACGGCCTGACCCACCTGACCGTGGCCACCACCCGTCCGGAGACCATGCTCGGCGACGTGGCGGTGATGGTGCACCCGGAAGACGAACGCTACGCCCACCTGATCGGCAAATCGGTGCGCCTGCCGCTGACCGGCCGCGATATCCCGGTGATCGCCGACGATTACGTCGACCGCGAATTCGGCACCGGCGTGGTCAAGGTAACGCCCGCCCACGATTTCAACGACTATGCCGTGGGCCAGCGCCACAAGCTGCCGCAGTTGTCGATCCTGACGCTGGACGCAAAGATCGTCGCCGATGCGCCCGCTGCCTACGCTGGCCTGGACCGCTTCGAGGCGCGCACCCGCATCGTCGCCGACCTCAAGGCGCAAGGCCTGCTGGCCGAGGTCAAGAAGCACAAGCTGATGACGCCGCGCAGCGAGCGCACCGGCAGCGCCATCGAGCCGATGCTGACCGACCAGTGGTTCGTTGCCATGAGCAAGCCGGCGCCGGAAGGCACCTTCAATCCGGGCCGCTCGATTGCCGAAGTCGCACTGGATGCCGTGCAGAGCGGCGAGATCAAGCTGATCCCGGAAAACTGGAACAGCACCTACAACCAGTGGCTGGAGAACATCCAGGACTGGTGCATCTCGCGCCAGCTGTGGTGGGGCCACCAGATCCCGGCCTGGTACGACGAGTCCGGCAAGTGCTTCGTCGCCCGCACCGAGGAAGACGCGCAGGCCCAGGCGCGCGCGGCCGGCAGCACCGGCCCGCTACGCCGCGAGGATGATGTGCTCGACACCTGGTTCTCGTCGGCCCTGGTGCCTTTCTCCTCGCTCGGCTGGCCTGCCGAGACGCCGGAGTTGCAGCATTTTCTGCCTTCGTCGGCACTTGTTACCGGCTACGACATCATCTTCTTCTGGGTGGCGCGCATGGTCATGATGACCAAGCACTTCACCGGCAAGGTGCCGTTCCACACCGTGTATGTGCACGGCCTGGTGCGGGATTTCGAAGGCAAGAAGATGAGCAAGTCCGAGGGCAATACCCTGGACCCGGTCGACCTGATCGACGGCATCGACCTCGACACCCTGGTCAAGAAGCGCACCACCGGCCTGCGCCGTCCCAAGGACGCGCCCAAGATCGAGAAGAAGACCAAGAAGGAATTCCCCGAAGGCATTCCCGCCTTTGGTGCGGATGCACTGCGCTTCACCTTTGCCTCGCTGGCCACGCTGGGCCGCAATGTCAACTTCGACACCGGCCGCTGCGAAGGCTATCGCAACTTTTGCAACAAGCTGTGGAACGCCACGCGCTTCGTGCTGATGAACACCGAAGGGCACGACTGCGGCATGGGTCCGTGCAGCCATGACTGCGGCCCCGACGGCTACCTGCACTTCTCGCAGCCGGACCGCTGGATCGTGTCGCTGCTGCAGCGTGTCGAGGCCGAGGTGGAGAAAGGCTTCGCCGAGTACCGCTTCGACAACATCGCCAGCGCCATCTACAAATTCGTCTGGGACGAATACTGCGACTGGTACCTGGAACTGGCCAAGGTACAGATCCAGAACGGCACGCCCGCGCAGCAGCGCGCCACCCGCCGCACGCTGTTGCGCGTGCTGGAAACGGTGCTGCGCCTGGCCCACCCGATCATCCCCTTCATCACCGAAGAGCTGTGGCAGAAGGTGGCGCCGCTTGCCGGCCGTGCCAAGGGCGACGGCAGCGAGACGCTGGCGCTGCAAGCCTACCCGCTGCCGGCCATGGCCAAGATCGACGAAGCCGCCGAGCAATGGACCGCGCAGCTCAAGGCCGTGGTCGATGCCTGCCGCAACCTGCGCGGCGAGATGAATATCTCGCCGGCGCAGCGCATTCCGCTGTACGCCGAGGGCGACAGCGCCTTCCTGACGTCGGCCCAGGCCTATGTGCAGGCGCTGGCGAAACTCTCCGAGGT
>NZ_JBFTLX010000385.1:0-4697 GCF_056396665.1 Cupriavidus sp. 05T313
GTGCTTTCCAAGGGCGACCTGACCGTTGCCTTGCAGCAGGCCTTCGACAATAGCGGCGAAATCACCGTGCTTTCCAAGGGCGACCTGACCGTTGCCTTGCAGCAGGCCTTCGACAATAGCGGCGAAATCACCGCCAACGGTCGCGCGCTCATCAGTACCGCTGGCCGCCTGACCAACCGCAGCACCTTGCAGGCCGGCGACCTGGAAGTCCGCGGCAGCCATGTGGACAACACCGCCAGCGGCCAGATCAGCGGCGGGCGCACCCTGGTGGCGGCCGGCGGCACACTGGGCAACCGCGGCCTGATCGACGGCGGCCGGACCCGCATCGAAGCCGGCACCCTCGATAACGTCGGCACCGGGCGCATCTACGGCGACCATGTCGGCATCCAGGCGGGGAGCGTGCTAAACCGCGAGGAGCACGCCAACGGCCAGACCAAGGCCGCCGCCATCGCCGCGCGCCAGCGCCTCGACATCGGCGCCGGCGTTGTCAACAACCGCGAACAGGCGCTGATCTTCAGCGCCGGTGGTGGCAGCGACGCCATGAATATCGGCGGGGCGCTCGATGCCGAAGGGCATGCCACCGGCCGCGCTGGCCTGCTGCTCAACGACAGCGCCACCATCGAATCCCTCGGCGGCCTCACCATCGACGCCAGCCGCCTGCGCAACGGCAACCTGCACTTCGGCGCCGAGGTGGTGCAGGTTGGCGGGCCGACCAAGGGCATGTACCTGCAGCCCAACGGTGACCCGAACAAACACGATATTGGCGATTTCGCCTGGGAGCGTTGGAGCAAAGCGGGCCTCTACCGCAACAAGCAGACCGGCGCCGAAGTGAAGGCCTGGACCCAGTACGACATCACCCGCACCGAGTACGAAACCCAGGTCACCCAAAGCGCGCCGGCGCTGATGCGCTCCGGCGGCAACATGACGCTGCGCGGCGACGAACTGACCAATGATAGAAGCCACATCTTCGCCGGCGGCGCCTTGCAGGGCGACTTGCACAACCTGAAGAACGAACAGGTGTTCGGCGAGCACATCCAGCGCGAGCAAGGCACCAGCCAGTACACCT
Organism: Cupriavidus sp. 05T313; assembly: GCF_056396665.1. Lineage (NCBI taxonomy): Bacteria > Pseudomonadati > Pseudomonadota > Betaproteobacteria > Burkholderiales > Burkholderiaceae > Cupriavidus > Cupriavidus sp. 05T313. Next base: position 1,067 of record NZ_JBFTLX010000385.1, read on the forward strand.
ACAGCCGCTGGCGCGGCGGCTTCAAGTGGTATCACGAGCGCAAGTGGGACGGCAGGATCGCCTACACCCCCGCCGACACGATCCAGACCATCCCCCTGAACGTGTCCAAGGCCCAGCAACACACCGCCAGCAACGGCAGTGGCTACAGCGTCGGCGGGCGCAACACCGGCGGCGTGGGTGGCACCATCGCCGGTGGCAGCGGTACCTCCGGCGGCGCCAGCTCGCGCGAGATCATCGAAGTGGCGGCCGCGGTGGGAAGCGTCAGCGGCCCTGGCACCCTCCAGGGACAAGACGCGGCATCCGCGGACGGCCCGGGCGCCAGCACGAGCAGCAGCGTCGGTGCCGCCAGTGGCAACGACCCCGCCGTGATCCGTACCGTGGGCGTCGACACCCAGGTCCCCACCAACAGCCTGTTCCGCGTCCAGCCGGACAGCGGCAGCTACCTGATCGAAACCGACCCGCGCTTTGCCAACTACCGCAACTGGCTCAGCTCCGACTACCTGCTGTCGCAGTTGGGCTACGACCCGGCCGCCATGCACAAGCGCCTGGGCGACGGCTTCTACGAACAGGGCCTGGTGCGCGACCAGATCGGCCAGCTCACCGGCCGGCGCTTCCTCCAGGGCTACGGCAGCGACGAAGCGCAGTACCGCGCGCTGCTGGAAGCCGGCGGCACCTATGCCAAGGCCTGGAGCCTGCGCCCCGGCGTGGCGCTGAGCGCCGAGCAGATGGCCCAGCTCACCAGCGACATGGTCTGRCTGGTGGAGCAAGATGTCACCCTGGCCGACGGCACGCGCAGCCGTGCCCTGGTGCCGCAGGTCTACGTGCGCGTCAAGCCCGGCGACCTCAACGGCAATGGCACGCTGATCGCCGCCGACAGCATTGACCTCGAGTTGAAGGGCGACCTGGTCAACTCCGGCACCATCGCCGGGCGCACCGCCGTCAAGCTCACCGGCGAGAACCTGCGCAACCTCGGTGGCCGCATCACAGGCGACGCGGTGGCCCTGAAGGCCCGCAACGATCTGGACAATATCGGCGGTACGCTGGATGCGGGCAAGGCGCTGTCCGCGACAGCCGGACGCGACCTCAATGTGGTCACCACCATCCACAGCGACGCCAAGCGGGCGGGCCTGAGCGACTTCAGCCGCACCCACATCGACCGCGCCGCCGGCCTGTACGTCAGCAACCCCGGCGGCACCCTGGTGGCCATGGCCGGGCGCGACGCCAACCTGATGGCCGCGCAAATCATCAATGCCGGCAAGGACGGCAAGACCGCCATCGTCGCCGGGCGCGACCTCAACCTCGGCACCGTCCAGGTCGCCGAGCAGGAAAACAACGTCCGCAACACCAGCAACTACCTCAAACAGGGCCATGGGCAGGATGTTGGCACCACCGTGCGAACCGAAGGCGACGTTCGCCTGCAGGCCGTCGGCGATCTCAACGCCCGCGCCGCCAACGTCACCAGCGACAAAGGCGCTTTGGTGGCCGTGGCACAAGGCGACGTCAACATCGTCGCCGGCGAGGCCGGAAGCACCTGGAGCGAAGGCCGCAAGCACAAGAGCAGCGGCCTGTTCGGCTCCACCACCAAAACCAGCCGTAACAGCGTGGAGGAAACCAACGCCGTAGCCAGCACCTTCAGCGGCAACACCGTGGCGGTGCAGGGGCAGAACGTCACGGTCACTGGCAGCAATGTGGTGTCCGATGCGCGCACCGTCATCGTGGCGAAGAACGACCTCAGGGTAGAAGCCGCAACCAACACCCGCAGCGAAAGCCACTTCAAGCGCACCGACAAGACCGGCTTCCTCTACAACGGCGGGGTCGCAATCACCCTCGGCAGTCAGATGCAGAGCGTAGGCAAGAAGGATATGAGCACCAGCGCCGCGGCCTCCACCGTGGGCGCCACCGGCGGTAGCGTTACCCTGGTCGCGGGCAACCACTACCAGCAGACCGGCAGCCACGTACTGGCGCCCAAAGGGGATATCGATATCCACGCCAGGAAGGTGGATATCGTCGAGACTCGCGAAAGCGGGCGCAGCACGGAGGAGAGTAAATTCCGCCAGTCCGGCCTGACCGTGGCGGTGACCGCACCGGTGATCTCGGCCTTGCAGGCTGCCGAGCAGATGAAGAGTGCGGCTGGCAAGACTGAGGATCCACGGATGAAGGCACTGGCCGCCGCAACCACCGTGCTGACGGCCAAGAATACGCTCGACACCATCAAGGCCGACCCCAAGGCGGCCGGTGGCCTCAATATCTCAATCACCGTGGGCGGCAGCAAGAGCGACAGCAAGTTCACCAGCACCCGCGACACCGCCGTCGGCTCCACCGTGGCTGCCGGCGGCGACGTGCGTATCAGTGCCACTGGCGCCGGCCAGGATTCCGACCTCACTGTCCAGGGCAGCCGCATCCGCGYCGGTGGCAACGCTCACCTCAAGGCCGACGGCGACCTCACCCTGCTGGCCGCTCAAAACACCAACGAAACCGACCGCAAGAGCAGCAGCGCCAGTGGTGGCGTCGGCGTGGCCATCTCGGTTGGTTCCAATGGCGTCGGCTTCGGTGTCACAGCCAATGCCAGCGGCTCCAAAGGCAAGGGCGAAGGCAAGGACGTCACCTGGAGCAACGCCCATGTCAACGCGGGCGAACGCCTGACCCTGGAATCGGGCGGCGACACCACCCTGCGCGGCGCGGTGGCCAGTGGTAAACAGGTGGTGGCCGATGTCGGCGGCAACCTCAATATCGAGAGCCTGCAAGACACCAGTACCTTTAAAAGCAAGGATCAAAGCCTTGGTGGGAGCGTCACCGTAGGTGTTGGTTTTGCCGCCAGCGCCAGCTATTCCAACAGCAAGGTCGACGGCGATTTCGCCAGCGTCCGGGGGCAAAGCGGCATCCAGGCCGGCGACGGCGGTTTCGATGTCAAGGTCAAGGGCAACACCGACCTCAAGGGGGCCGCCATCGCCAGTACAGACCAGGCCGTGAAGGATGGTCTCAACCGCGTGAGCACCGGCACCTTGACCGTTAGCGATATCGAAAATCGCAGCAAGCACAAGGCCACTGGTGTGAGCCTATCGGGTGGCTTCAGCGTGAGCGGCGATGACAAGAAGGCGGATGGAAAAGAGACCGACAAGCAATCGGAAAGCTCCAAAGCCACTAATGTCGCAGGCAAGGGCAGCGACTGGTCGCTGCAGAACTTCGGCAACAGCGTCGGTGCCGGGGCCCCCGGGTACAGCAGGATCAGTGGCAGCGACAGCAGCGTCACTCGTAGTGGTATCAGTGGTGGTGCTATCGAGGCTCGAAACGAGACTGAGCATAAGGCAATGACAGGCAAGACCGTCGAAGAAACGGTTGCCAGTATTAATCGAGACATCCTCATTGGCGATAGCGCGAATGGTCTTGTCAAGGACTGGGATGCCGGCAAGCTGGTCGCGCAAGTGCAGGCCCAGGCGGAGATCGCGGCAGCATTTTCGCAGCAAGCATACACGGCAGTGGATAGCTACGTGAAAACCGAACGTGCCGAACTGCAAGCACGCTTGAAGCAAGTGAAGACTACGGAGGAGAAGGCGGTTGTCGAAGCTGAACTGAAGGATCTTAAGTTGCAAGAGCGCGTGATGAACGTACTAATTGGCGCTGTCACTGGCTC
>NZ_JBFTLX010000386.1:0-4690 GCF_056396665.1 Cupriavidus sp. 05T313
GCCGGATCCCGAGGCGCCCCATACGGCCTGGTACACCTTCACGGCTCGCTTCGCATCGCGGGTTGGTGTGGCCCGCCCTTGCGGGCGCTCCACACGGCTACACCGAATCGGTGATCTGACGACAGCGCGTGTCCTTGAAATTTCTCGGCTCTTCGGGGTCTCAAACCCTGTCTCCTGTCTCCTGTCTCCTGTCTCCTGTCTCCTGTCTCCTATCTCCTATCTCCGCTCGCTAGCCGCGGCTGGTGATGCATGGCTTTTCCCTTCCCCAATTTTTGGGTGAAGGGGAAAAAACCGTTGCCAAATAGGCAACAAAATTCCGACAAGCTTACATTGATTCGGGGGGCTGGAATTGCGAATAATGTGCCTGCGGCAAATTCGCCCGGTTGCCAGTCGATACAGCGCGCTGATTTCGATTGCCACGGCAGACCACGTTCCCCTTTCGAGCAAACAAGCATGAAACCCTTCGCTTCAATCCTGGCAGCCGCGACCCTGGGCGTGATCTGCCACCACGCAGCCGCCGCGCCACAGGATCCTTCGTATCCGGCCAAACCCGTCAAGATCGTGGTCGGCTATGCGCCCGGCGGTTCGTCCGATGCCGTGGCCAGGCTGGTGGCTAACCGGCTGTCGGAGAGGCTGGGACAGAGCTTTGTCGTGGAGAACCGGCCCGGCGCTGCCAGCAATATCGCGGCGGCCGGCGTGGCGCGCGCGCCCAACGATGGCTACACGATCCTGCTGGGTTCCAACGCCAGCACCATCAATGTCTCGCTGTACAAGAAGCTGCCTTTCGACTTCCAGAAGGATTTCGCGCCGGTGGTGCTGCTCACGCGCTTCCCCAATATCATGGCGGTGAACCCCTCGGTGCCGGCGACCACGGTGGCGGAGTTCATCAGCTATGCCAAGGCGCACCCGAAGGGGGTGTTCTTCGCTTCGTCCGGCGCGGGATCTTCGACGCGCTTGTCGGCTGAGTTGTTCAAGACCATGGCGGGCATCCAGATGGAGCACGTGCAGTACAAGGGCAGCGCACCGGCGCTGACGGACCTGATGGCGGGCCAGGTGCAGGTGATGTTCGATACGGCGCCATCCGTCATCCCGCTGATCAAGAGCGGAAAGCTGCGCGCGCTGGCCGTCACCAGCGCGAGCCCGCAACCGTTCGCGCCGGAGATCCCTACCGTCGATGCGAGCGGGCTCAAGGGGTATGAGGTCACTTCGTGGTACGCCTTGTTCGTGCCCACCGGCACGCCGGCGGGCATCGTCGATACGCTGAACAAGGAGGTCAACGCGATCATGGGCGAGAAGGACACGCGGGATAAGCTCGCTGCCATGGTGGCCACGCCGGGCGGCGGTACGCCGGAAGCGCTGCGCCAGCACGTCGCGGCGGAAATCACCAAGTGGGGCGCGGTGGTCAAAGCCTCCGGCGCCACCGCGGACTAGGCCGGCGGATCATGCGTGTTTTTACCGGCTCGCTGGCTACCGAGACCAATACTTTCGCCCCCCTGCCCACCTCGCTGGATGCTTTCGTCGACCGGGGTTACTATCCCGCCGGCACGCATCCGCCGGAGATGACCGTATTCAGCGGGCCACTGTGGGCCGCCCGCCAGCGTGGCCGCGAGCGCGGCTGGGCAGTGATCGAGGGCATGGCCGCCGGCGCGCAGCCGGGCGGCATCACCACGCGCCATGCCTATGAAACGCTGCGCGACGAACTGCTTGGCGACCTGCGCCGGGCGCTCCCCGTCGATATGGTGGTGCTGGGGCTGCATGGCGCCATGGTGGCCGATGACTATGAGGATTGCGAGGGCGACCTGCTGGCCCGCGTGCGCGCGCTGGTTGGCCCCGGCGTGGTGGTCGGCGCCGAACTGGATCCGCATTGCCATCTGTCTGATGCCATGGTGGCGAACGCCGACATGCTGGTGGCCTACAAGGAATATCCGCACACCGATATCCGCGAGCGCGCGCTGGAGCTGGTGGATTTTTGCGCGGCGCAGGCCGAGGGACGCATCGCCCCCGTGGCGGCGGTGGTGGACTGCGAGATGGTCGTCACCATCCGGACCAACCAGGAGCCGGCCAGGAGCTATGTCGACCGGTTGATGGCGCTGGAGGGCCGCGACGGCATCCTGTCCATCTCCGTGGCGCATGGTTTCCCGTGGGGCGATGTGCCCGACATGGGCACCAGGCTGCTCGTGTACGCGGACGGCGACGCGGGTGCCGCACAACGGCTGGCGCGGCGCCTTGCCGACGAGCTGATTGGCATGCGAGCGCAGCTGACGCCAGCCTGCCCCGGACCGGACGAGGCCATCGACCAGGCGCTGGCTTACGGCGACGCGCCCGTGGTCATCGCGGACGCGGCCGACAACCCCGGCGGCGGTGCCGCGGGAGATGCCACATTCATGCTGCATCGCCTGCGCCAGCGCGGAGTCCGCAACGTGGCGGTGGGCCCCCTGTGGGATCCCGTCGCCGTGCGCATTGCCTTTAGCGCCGGCGTGGGCGCGCGCCTGCCGCTGCGCATCGGCGGCAAGGTCAGCCCGATGTCGGGYGAGCCCATCGACCTGGTGTGCACTGTAAAGGCGCTGGTCCCGGACATGGTCATGACAGGGCTGTCAGGGGCGCCGGCCGCGGTGGGAAACGCGGCGCTGGTGGAAGCGGAGGGCATCGAGATCGTGCTGATCACGCTGCGCGCCCAGGCGCTGGATACCGATGTGTTCACGCAGCTTGGCTGCCGGCTGGAGGACAAGACGCTGATCGTGGTCAAGTCCGCGCAGCACTTCCACACCGCGTTCTCGCGGATCGCCCGCCATGTCATCTATGCGGACGCGCCGGGCTCGGTATCGCTCAACCTGAGCGCACTGCCCTATCGCCGCGCGCGCCGTCCCAAGTGGCCAATCGACGGATAAATGAGCGCTCGAACAGCCGCGCGAATGGCCGCTTGGATGTACGCTTGACCGGACACGCAGACGCACGCCTGGATAAAAGAAAACGGCGGACGCACCCAGACCGCGCGCCCGCCGCTTTCACCGTATCAGGCCGCTATCAAGCCTTCTTTACCCAAGCGCTGCACCAGCCTTTGGTGGCAACCTGCTTGCCCGCGAAGAGCGGGCAGCCGCCGCTGGCATCGGTCGCCTTGCCCTGGAAGAGCTGGCAGTTGCCGCAGTGCTGGGTGGCGTCATGCTTGGGATATTTGGCTTTATCGACTTTGGTGGTATCCGCCTTGTAGCCAAGGCCGACCGCCTGCGGGTCTTTTTCATCGACCATCGGGCCGCCGCCCTGGGCCCGGGACGCCAGGGAAACACCCAGGGCGCCTGCGGCCGCAATAATGGGAATGCCTTTCAGGAAATGACGACGAGTTGACATCTTTCTATCCTTTTTGTGGGGGACAAACTGGGCGGGGGCACGCGCCGCGCGCAACAACGCAAGGCATCGGCCCCAGCCATCGGCGCACCCATGAAGGCGCGCGCCGGATACCGGCCCGGACGCAGCCACATCACAGCAAGGAAACAAGGTGTCGGACACGTTGGCTCGAGGCTCGCATGGCTCGCACCAGCAGCCGCCGTCCTGGCCGGCTCCTGGCCTGTATCCCGATTGAGTTTAGACGACGGCGATTACATGGACATTGCGCGTAGTCATGAACGCTGAGGATCGGTGGCGCATGCGCCCTGCGCGGATGCCCTGGGTCAAGCGGGCAAAAACGCCGGCAGAAACACCCTAGCTGCCGYCGCCTACCTCGACGATCGAGCCATTGGGCGCAACGAGGTAGAAGTTCGCGCCCACCCCGACCCAGTGACGGCCTTTGGTTGGCTGCGGCAAGTCGTACTGACGCCAGTCATCCACCACATATTGGCGATCGCGGTACTCGGCGGGAAGCTTGTCGCCCTTTTTCCATTGGCTCGGCACGCTGCGCGTGTTGTTGCCGGCCGGAGCCATGCCCGCATCCTTGGATGACGGCGACTGGTATTGATACCCACCGCCGGCGCCGGAGGCCGGCTGCGCAAAACAAGAGGCCGAGACCAGGAACCCGCCGGCAAGCAATACGCCCGGCAGCAGTCTGCTTCTCATGGTTTTCTTCATTGAGCACTCCTTTTTATTGGCCGCAATGGCCCTGACAGGTCATCTCCTACCGGGCGATGCCACAGGCAGCCCACGCGATCGGTGTGTCGCGAAACAGGGGCCCGCAACTTCAATGCCCGGATTAAGGATAGTGGCTATGGGGGCGGATGGGGACGGCAAGCGCCGGAACAGACGCCCGCCAGCCGTGCGCAGGCTTGCAGGGACAGGCTGGAGAAGGGCTGCGGGAAAGCGAAACGGGGAAATACCTGCCGGGAATGTAAAGATTTCTGCCAGGATGGAAATGCAAAGGAGCGCCGGCATCACAAAAAAAATGACGCCTGAGGCGTCATCATCGGCGCGTGGCGGAAGGCTGYGGGAAGCGGCGGGAAGACACGAACATGCCCTGCACCCCCGCTCCACGCGCAGCAAATACTACAACGGCCTTGCCTACGCGTGTGCGCCCCGTGGCACGCCGGCAAAACGGGCTTGCGCGGATGCCATGTCGTCTGGCGTGGCGTCCAGCTTGAACTCGTCCACCGCGGCCTGCAACTGGTGGGCCTGGTCCGCCAGGGCCGACGAGGCAGCAGCGGCCTGCTCCACCAGCGCGGCGTTCTGCTGCGTCACCGCGTCCATTTGCATCACGGCTTGATTG
>NZ_JBFTLX010000387.1:0-4659 GCF_056396665.1 Cupriavidus sp. 05T313
GACCGTGAAACGACTCCACGCCGATGATAGTGCGGATACCCGTGTGAAAGTAGGTAATCGCCAGGCTCTCCCTTGAAACCCCCCAGTACGAAAGTACTGGGGGGTTTTGCTTTTGCGGCTTCGTTTACGCTGATCGGTACACTTGTGCCTGATTCTTTGCGCCGGGCGTCAGCTGCACGCATAATCACTGTTCCGGCTGCCTTTGCGCGTCGCCCCTCTTAAATCATCCGAATGCCAGCCGACGGCGAAGCCTCGTGGTTTCTTTACCTGCTCGAATGCGAGGGCAACACGATCTACACCGGCATTACAACGGATGTCGAACGACGTTTTGCCCAACATCAGGCGGGAACGGGTGCTAAATATACGCGATCGCGCAAACCCATCAGGATCCTGGGCTGGCAGCGCTTTGATAACCGCTCTGAAGCCTCAAAAGCCGAGGCGGCGGCAAAGAAGATGACTTCTGCGCAGAAGCGGGTGTTTTGCGTGAGATTGGCGGAAAAAGTGGCCAGGACTCCTGGTGTCGATCCTGTTTGAGCTTTACCCCCGTACCGTTATCCACCGCCCATCGGCGGAACCCTTCTTGCCCACCGACAGTGCCCTCTAACCTTCCTTAAGTCTGGTTTAAGGATCGCGCTTTAGGATGGTCCTGTCGCGTCCAGCCAGCCCGGACGCCTGAGGTAACCAAGAAAGGGAAAACGCCATGATTCGCCAGACGCTCGCACGCTCAGCCATCGGTATTGCTGCCCTGGCCGCTCTTGCCGGGGGGTATACCTATCTGCAGAAGGAAGTCATCACGCCGGGATATGCCGCACAGGCGCCCGTAACGGCCCAGGCCCAACCCCTGGCTGTGGCGGCTCCCACCGATTTTTCCAGCATTGTCGATCAGTACGGCCCGGCGGTGGTCAATATCAGCGTGACGGCGCGCGCGCAACGTACGTCGGCGCAAGTGCCGCAGGGTATGGACCCGGATGATCCGCTGTTCCAGTTTTTCAAGCGTTTCGGACCGCAATTCCAGGCCCCGCAGAATGGCCAGCAGCAACTGGTGCGTGGCCTGGGCTCGGGCTTTATCGTTAGCCCGGATGGCCTGATCCTGACCAATGCGCACGTGGTGGACGGCGCGCAGGAGGTGACTGTCAAGCTGACCGATCGCCGTGAATTCAAGGCCAAGGTCCTTGGTGCGGACGCACAAACGGACGTGGCGGTGATCAAGATCGATGCCAAGGAATTACCAACGGTACGCCTGGGCGACCCCTCGCGCGTGCGCGTGGGTGAGCCGGTGCTGGCCATTGGCTCGCCTTATGGTTTTGAGAATACCGTGACCGCCGGCATCGTCAGCGCGAAATCGCGCTCCTTGCCCGACGATACTTATGTGCCGTTCATTCAGACCGACGTAGCTGTCAATCCCGGCAACTCGGGCGGACCGCTGTTCAACCAGCGAGGCGAAGTGRTCGGCATCAACTCGCAGATCTACAGCCAGACCGGTGGTTATCAGGGGCTGTCGTTCTCGATCCCGATCGACGTGGCAACCAAGGTGCAGGCGCAACTGGTGGCGCATGGCAAGGTCACGCGCGGCCGCCTCGGTATCGGCGTGCAGGAGGTCAACCAGGCCCTGGCGCAATCGTTCGGGCTGCCAAAGCCTAGCGGCGCGCTGGTCAATTCGGTCGAGCCGGACAGCCCGGCAGCCAAGGCTGGCCTGAAGCCGGGCGACGTGATCGTGCAACTCGGCAACGACGTGATCGATCACTCTGGCGACCTGCCGGAACATGTGGCGGATATCACCCCAGGTACGCAGACGTCGCTGAAGGTGATCCGCAAGGGCGAGCCCCTGACGTTGACGGTGAAGGTCGGTACGGCAAAGGATGCGGTCGTCGCCGGCAAGAGTCCCGCCAATGACACCGGCGGCAAACTTGGCCTCGCCGTGCGCCCGCTGAGTCCGACGGAGAGGCGCGACAGCGGCATTGACGGCGGGCTGGTGGTCCAGGATGTCGCGGGCCCGGCCGCAAAGGTCGGTATTCAGCCGGGCGACGTCATCCTGTCGATCAACGGTACGCCGATCAGTTCGGCGGAGCAGTTGCGGGCACTGGTGGCGAAGTCGGGCAAGCAGGTTGCACTGCTGGTGCAGCGCGACGATGCCCGTATCTTTATCCCGCTGGATCTGGGTTGAGAATGAAGTTAACAGCCGAGTTAACCACAGAGTTAACCGCGGTGTTAACATCGGCATGAAGTACGGGCGGGCCGGCGCGAAGGTATACGTGCCGGCCCGCCAAGCCTTATTGGGCGCCGAATTCCGGTGCAGAAGGGCTGCCAGAACGCTCGGTAACAGGTATTATCTCGACTGCGACGCAAGACACGCCGCGATGGCCTCGGCCATTGATGCGTAAATCATCTTGCTGACTCGATGACACAAGGAAGTCTATGCAGTTGGATTTCACCCGGACGTCCGCGACCACGGGGACCGAAAGGGCGCGGCGCCTGCCGCAAGCCAAGCCCGCCCCGCGCCGACGCAAGAAGGCCGAAGCCGCTCCGCATTGGGAGCGTGGCTACCGTTCGCACTTCTACCGCAATGAGCGCGGCGAGAAGCTGGGCGAGGTACGCCTGTCCGATCGCGGCGATATGCCGGTGGTCTATCACTGGGCGGCCGGTAATTACTCCGGCGCGGAGGGCTCGCTCGCACATGCCCGCATGCGCGTGGAAGAAACCATTGGCTTTGGCATGCGCCAGCTGGCGCTGTTTTAAGCAGACCGCCAACAGAACGTTTTTTTGCGAAGAACAGTACGCGCGCGCTCGGCGCCGCGTTTCAGCGGAGCGAACCGCTCCGGCACGGCCAGTCAGCTCCTCGCGTGGACATGACGCGGCCGGCACGGCAGACAGCTCTGCCTTCTCCCCGGCACCAACCTCCCAGTCGTCGGCAAGCGCTGTTCAATCGAGGCGGCGTTGCGCCAGCATAAAGACAGCTCCCGTCAGGGCAAGCACGGCGATCAGCCGGTAGAGATCCTCGCACGCGATCAGCCTGGCCTGTGTATCCACCAGTCCAGCCAGTTGCACGAGCGCGACCCGGTGGGCATGGATTGCATCGAGCCCGCGAGCGCCCAATACCGCTTGCGTTATGTCCATCCACTGCTGCGTCTGCTCCGGATGCTGGCCGAGCGCGCTGGTCAGGCTGGTATGCACGGCAAACTGCCGGTTCTGCAGGAGTACGGCGCCAAGCGCTGACGCAAAGGAGGCAGCGATCTGGCGAAGCAGGTTCTTGCTGCGATAGCCGTGGGCGAAATCGTCACCGGCCAGCGAACGAAAGGTCAGGCCCGCAATGGGGATGATGACCATCACGCCAAACAGTCCCTTGCCGACCAGCCCCCATGCCAGCGCAGCCGGACCGGCGTTGGGCGGCATCGAGGAAAACCACCAGGCCGCAGCGGCCATCAGCAAGAGGCCGCTCGCCATCAGCGGCTTCTTGCGCGGCAGGCGCGGAGCGAAGCGCAGGTAGATGAAGATGCCCGCCAGGCTAACCGTGGCCGCGAAGGTGTTGAGCCAGCCGGTTGTCGCCAGCGGCAGGCCTAGTGCCTGCTCGGCGTAGATCGGGAACACGTAGCCGCTCAGGTTGCTGATCAGGTAGTAAACAAAATACATGGCCAGCCCGGTCAGGTAGACCGGGTTGCGCAACGCCCGCAGATGGAGCACAGGCGTGCTGTGGTGCCATTGCTGCCAAAGGAACCCCATCAACAGGCCGATGCCCAGCGCGCAGATCAGGGCCAGCCGCAGCGGGTGCGAGAAGATATCGAAGCGGGCTTCCGTCATGGCGGCCTGCAAGCTCACCACGGCGGCACCGAAGAGCAGCAGCGGGCCCAGCGCGGGGCCGGAATCATCCTGATACGGCTCGGCATCGGGCAGCAGCAGCCAGGCACCCAGCGCTGCCAGCGCGGCGAAGGGCAGCACGCCATAGAACACGTCCTGCCACACGCCATGCTCGATCAGCTCCGCAGCCATGGCCGGCGCCAGCGCGGATGCCGTGAAAATACCGAGCATGAAGATGCGGGAGGCGCGCGGCCGGTCTGCCGGCGCAAACATCACATTGACCAGGATGCGGCAACTAGTAAACAGCGCGCCGCCACCGACGCCCTGCACGAAGCGCGCACCAACGAGCTGTGGCAGCGAATAGCTGGTGGCCGCCGCCAGCGTGCCCGCCATGAAGATCAGCAATGCGCCGGTAAGGTAATAGCGATAGCCAAAGCGTTGCGCCAGCCATTGTTGCTTGAGGATCATCAACATGCTGCCCACGGCGTAGGCGGCCTGGACCAGGGCGAAGCTGCGCGGGTCGGCATCGACGCCGCCGACGATATGGCTCGATGCGAACACGAACATGATGTTCTCGAGGAATTCCACTGACGTGGCCAGCGCGAGCAACAGCATGACCAGCGTCTGGCGCTGCCGATGGCTGAGCAGGCGCAGCCAGCGCAGTCCCAGCCGCAGCGGTTGCAGTGCGGAAGCTGTTTTCATGGTTCCAGCTTGAGCAGGTTCTGGTGCATGCGGCTCAGGGCGCGCGTGGAGGTGGCAAGGCCGCTTTCTCCCAACGGTTCCCAGGCCTCGGCGTAGGCAGCGTGCACGGCCGGCGCGACGCGCTGCAGCATGTGCAGGCCGGCGGCCGTCAGTACGAGTTCGGTA
>NZ_JBFTLX010000388.1:0-5967 GCF_056396665.1 Cupriavidus sp. 05T313
CCGCACTCACCCAGTAGCATGTTTTCAGAATCGGGCCCGAGCACCAAGCTCGCAGCGTTTCGCAGCCCGGACTTCGAATAAACGTGGTTGCATGGCGCGCCGCGATGCCAAGCACCTAGTCACTTGTCGTTCCTGGCGTGCGCAACCAATCCGCCACGAAGCTTGCCGCGAAGCGGCAGGCGTGACAACGGAGAAGACATGGGCGTTATCGACAAATTCGAGGCATACGGCACAAGGATGCCCGGGCGCCAGGCTTACCATCTGGACATTCCTCGCGCGGCCAGCGCGGCGGAACTGTCGGTAGTGTCGTTCGAGGCAGTGGAGCGATTGGGAGAGATCTACACCGTCACGATCCGGCTAACCCACCCGCTGGAACTCGACCGGGCGGAATACCTCAATTGTGACGCGACCTTCGTGATCGACCCCGGCGACGGCAGCGAACCGCGCCGGTTCGCGGGGTGGATATCGACGTTCTCACGCACGAAACGCACGCGCGATTTCTTCGCCTACGAAATCGTGCTCCGGCCACTGGCCGCGCGGCTCGAACTCGTCCGGACCACGCGCATCTACCAGAACAAGACGGCCCCCCAGATCATCGAGGCTATCCTGCGCCGGCACGAACTCCGGGGCCACCAGTTTKCCATCAAGSYGCGCCGCGAGTATRCCCAGCACAAATTCCGCTTCCAGTACCAGCTATCCGACTGGGAATATGTCCAGTTGCTGATGCGCCAGGAAGGGCTGTATTGCTACTTMATCCCGGGAAAGTTCGGCGAGATGATCGTCTTCGGCGACGACATCGACCACTACGTCTACCAGCCCGAACTGCGCGTGCCCTATCGSGAGACCGCCGGCCTGGAAGCCGGCATCGAGGCGGTATCCGACATCCAGGTGCACGCCAAGACCGTGCCCGAATCGGTCCTGGTCGCCGACTACAACCCGGATCAGGCGTGGGAACCCATCAAGGGCGAGGCCAAYGTCGCGCGTAAAGACAAGACAACGTACGGCCAGCAGTATATCTACGGCACGCATCATCTGGACAAGGCCGAGGCGAAGTGGGAGGCGCAGCTGCGCCACGAGGCCCTGCTGGCCGGCCAGCTTGTCTATGCGGGCGAGAGCAACGTGCTCAGGCTGCAYMCCGGCWGCATCCTGCGCATGGATGAGCCATTGGCYGARGCCCCCAACGGCCAGGTCATCACCGAAGTCATCCATACCGGGGGGCGTGATGCCGCTTACCGCAAYACCTACAAGGCCATCCCGTCGGACCGGCGCTTTCGCCTGCCGCTGGACGAGGAAAACTGGCCGAAAATCCAGGGCACGCTGAGCGCGCGCATCACCTCGCCCGGCCAATACAAATACGCGTACCTGACAAAAGCGGGCCACTACGTCGTCCGCTTCGATTTCGATTTTGAGCMATGGCCGAAGGGCATGGAAAGTGAGGCCATACCCCTRGCAAAACCGTATGCCGGCGGCCTGCAAACCGGGTTCCACTTCCCGCTCATCGACGGCACCGAAGTYGCGATTGCCTTTCGCGACGGCAACCCGAACAAGCCCTATATCGCGCAYGCGCTGCATAACAGCCGGCAAGAGGACCTGATCACCACYCGGGACCGGTGGCTGTCGCGCAACCTGATCAGGACGCAGAGCAACAACAAGCTGCGCATGGAGGACTGGAAGGGAGAGGAGAGCATCAAGCTYTCCACCGARTATGGTGGCAAGACCCAGCTCAACCTTGGCTACCTCGTTGATCGCAACAAGAAAAAGCGGGGGGGAGGGCTTTGAGCTGCGCACCGACGCCTGGGGAGCGATCCGGGGTGGCAAGGGGCTGTTCCTTTCGGCGGACGCGCAGCCGAAAGCCGGTGGACAGCAGCTGGACATGCAGGAGGCCAAGGCGCAGCTGGATGCTGCGCTAGCCCAAATGCAGGCTCTCGCAGAGAGCGCACGGATGGCGCAGGCCCATGCCGCCGAGGTGGAAAAGCAGCGGCAATTCCTGGGGCAGCGCCTGGACAAGCTACAGCAAGCGGTGCTGTTGGCTACCGCGCCGGCTGGTGTCGCTGTAACCAGTGGGCATGACCTGCAACTGGCCGCGCAGGGACAGGTTACCGTCACGGCTAGCGGCAACGCCGATATCGGCGTTCTAAAGAAATTCACTGTGGCTGCGGGCGAAGCGATATCGCTATTCGCGCGAAAACTTGGCATAAAACTCTTTGCCGCCAAGGGTAAGGTCGAGATCCAGGCGCAGAGCGACGAGATGCACCTGACGGCGCTGAAGGACCTGAAGATCATCAGTGTTGATGGCAAGCTAATTCTGTCGGCCGAAAAGGAGGTCTGGCTTGGCGCGGGAGGCTCCTACATCCGAATCACCCCAGAGGGCATCGAGAACGGTACGCCGGGCGATATTCTGGAGAAATGCGCTTTCTGGGATAAGCCAGGGCCAGCGTCCATGTCGATACCGTTGCCGGGGCTTCCCGGGGAGAAAGGCTTCAGTGCGCAATTTACGGTGCGCGATCGCAGTGGGGCCATTCTACCCAACTATTCGTACCGACTGGAAGCAGAAAACGGGCTGGCTTGGCACGGCAGGACCGACGAAAACGGGATGACCGAGCGCATCTGGACCGCCAATCCGCAGAACGTGATTTTGCACCAGCACGATCCACATATTGCCGATGACGATCCCTTTGACGACCCCCACGATTGTTGAGCCACCTCATTTAGCAAGAAAGGACAATAGATGACTGGCCCGAACCAGACTCCCATTGGGACCATGATGTGTACCCAAAATCAGCCGACGCAAAACGTAAATTGCTTGACGCGCAAGGTGAGTTTTGTCTTTTACTGTGCGCCGTTGGATGAGAGTAATTCTATGTACGAAGCTGCTTACGGCAGCGGCGACGTTACACATCGAGCCATAACCTCATCGGCATCATATTTAAATAATCTGCCATTCGTGGTTGTTGATGCCGATACCAACCAGGTGATTTATCCTTATAACAATGCCAATGGCCAGACTGCGGCTTTTGGGCCGAAAGTGCACTCGAATACGCTGCATGACGGTGCGCGTTGGGTGCACTCTCTTCCACCGATAAATATACCGAATCACGTCAATAGAATCGCTTTGCATATTGCAAACGATGCTTATCAAGGATATAGAAGGTTTCAGCTATTTCCGTGGACGGTGCCGAATTCCGCTCACTGTAGGGTGAATGTCTACGAGCTGCGATCGGATTTGCAGGAGAGGTTTTCTGATGCTAACCAGCTTGGTCAATCACCAGCGGAAAATACATTGGCGGCTAAACCGGGATCGGCTGATGAATACTACGGCTATCTGAATGGTGACGTGTGGCTGAGCATCAGCCATGAATTCACAGACCAAGAAATCACACGCCTTTGCCCGCCAGAAACGCTATCCAGAACTGCGCAGGGCGGTGGCAATACTGAGAGGCTGGATGTCAATTGGACAGTGGTACTTCAACCGATCTATGGCGCGGGAGTGAATTCCCGCTCGATGGCTCCATTTAATGTCCGGATTGACGCGCTGGGTATTACCGCAAAATTCACTGAGAGGGCCGTCGCCAATGCCGTCTACACAAGCAATCGTACAACCGTCCAGCAAGCTTTACGTCGCACCTCGCCGCGCGCATTTGCGGCTCTTCTGAAAGCTGCGTGGCGCGTCCGTATCGATACGGTTGATCTCTCAAGCTCATGGCGGCCTATGCTGGGTTCGAGGCTGCATAAGATGGGAGTTGGGTTGGATGTCACCCATTTTGATGACGGGCAGGAAAATATTCATTTTGTGATACGCAATCAAGGGATTGCTGATAGRGGCAATGCGTTTCCTGCAAGTCCGGGAGGTAGGAGACTTGAGGCGCTATATGAGGAACTTAGAGGGGATCCAGGAGTATCGTCGGGCGCAGTGCATACGCCATGGAGAAGTTGGGTGATACCTCATGATAATCATATGCATATAACAGTCAAATTTGAGTAATTTATTTTTTTATAGTCATCAATGAAGAAAATGCTCATATTTTTTATTGCTGCGTGCGGGCTTTTCGGCCTCTCGCATGCCGATGCGAAAACTGACAAATTCGCAATCTACAACGGGAAAAAGGTGTATTACGACACACTTTTTGAGCCGAAATGTGCGTTAGCCGTTAGGAACTCCGTGGGAAAATTAAAAAAAGGCGATTTCTTAATGATAGATATCGCCTGCGAGCAATATCGGATTTCAAAAGATGATGATGTTATTTATCCATTCATCAATTCGCTAAGGGAGCCGTCAGCGATTGCAAAAAAGAGAGATTTCATCTCGCTGGATGAGCTGTCAGAGTGGAAGGGAAAGCCGCCCTTCCGCGTAATATTTTTCATCGGTTCTGTCATCGAAGACCCAGATCCACCACTAAATCCATCTTATCTACCATATGATGAAAAAAACAAAATAAAAAATTATATTATGATTGACGATAGTGGCTACGAGGTAAGTCTATCTGGAAAAAAAAGGACAGGTTACCGATTTTACCAGTTTATGGATAGGTGCTATCTGGCGACGGAAAGAAAGCCGCGGAAGTATAAGTCCGTGACATTCTGCCCGAATTCTGGAAGGTCGGGTTATGTTTTCCCCGAGACGGTTGATACGATAGGCCAAAGCATCTGGGGAGCCTCGGGAAAACCGCCTCCACAGGAGAAACATTAAGGTCCGTTCTGACGGAATCACCCGCCGAGGTGAAGTGCGCGGGGTCGTAATTACTTTTCGGTATTCGAGTTGAGAAGAAATATGGATCTTATCCGGTTTGGTGATGCTACCAATCATGGCGGCCTGGTCATCAGTGCTTCGTCGACCATGCGGTACAGCGGTCGCGCGGTGGCCCGCAAGGGAGACCAGGTATCCTGCCCCAAGCACCCCAATGTGCGGCCCAACCTGATTATTGACGGCGATGAATCCATGAAGGATCAAGGCGTTCCGATCGCACGCCATGGTTATCGCGCAATGTGTGGCTGCAAGCTGATTTCGAGTCTCCTTTGAAACTGATGACCGATGCCCATTGATTTTCCGGACCCTTCTCGTGCAGAGGATCAACCTTCGTCGCCGAACCCGATCGTGTGGCTGACGCTCCTGGTGGTGGTTCTGGCAACTGGTGTCGCCTGGACATTGCTTAACTGGCCGAAGAACCAACCCACGGGCACGCCATGGTTCTGGATGCAGTTGGTTGGATATCCGGGCTTGGCATGGTGTGTCTTGTTTGGCTTTCGCCTGCACTTTTATGAAGAAGAGAGTAATTATCTGGCGGCAAGGGAGGTAGTCCGGTTGGAGGACCGTGCGGAAGCCATCGCTTTTGGCGCCGAGCCACTGGCAGTGCTCGGCGCCGTGTATCTGTGTGCCATGGAGCCGAATGGTGTCTCGGCGCGGATTGCGCAGCGGGAATCGGCGTTGCGGGCACGTGTGCCGAAGCCTCGCATGCAGGCGATTCGTCATGCTCGACTTGCAATGGCTGAGACCGGCGCAGACGAAAAGGAGGCCGACCGTTATCGGCAGACATTCGAGGCGCTTTTAAAGGCAATTGACAAACCGCTGCGAGCCTTGCCGCCCAAGGTGCCATTCGACGTGCGATTGCAGTTGCCAGATGACGCTGAGCCAGAACGACTTCGTGAAGTATGGAAATCGTGCTGGAACAACGGTGGCCTTCGCCAGGCGGAGGTAATGCTGCTGCCTGCCAAAGAGGGGCTGATGATGCTGGATACCTGGCTGGATGAGTACGGTGGGCCGGCCTTGGAGACGTTCACCTTATTCGTCGCGGTTCAACTGCATGGCATGCCGCAGGAGAACAGTGGCGAGGTCGGCGCTGCTTTGCTGCTTGGCTGGGCGCCTTTGGCAGAAAGGAAAGACCTGGTGTCCATTGCGATGCTGCACCGTCCGGTGGCATGCGAAACCGATGGACTCAGCAGCGCCATCACGACCGCTGCCCTATGCGGACG
>NZ_JBFTLX010000389.1:0-4594 GCF_056396665.1 Cupriavidus sp. 05T313
GCGATGATCTTGTCCACCGGCACCACGGCCGACTGGTAGGCCGCGGTATTGGTGGCGGCAGCGCCGGCGCCGGCGATGGTGCCGCCGGTGCCGATAATGACGATATTGGCCTTGCGGGCTTCGCTGGGGGCGCTGGCCTGCGTCGGCGCGGCGGCGGACGGGGCAAGCTGCGCATGGGCGGCGCCGGTGGTCAGGCTGGCGGCGAGCAGCAGGGCGCCGATGGTGGTGAGACGGGCAAAGCGTTTCATGATTCTCCTCGTATAGGCACGACTGAACAGCACCTTTTGGGTGTCTGCGTCGTCTATCGGTCTTCGCAATCCGGCCGGCCCGGGCCTGACTTACAGGTGTCTGGCCAGCGGAGGGTGAACTATACGAGAGGGTGGTCAAATGTGTCGACATTTGCGGATTCGGGGTTTTCCCGAGGCGGGAGGCGGACGGCAGGCACAAAAAAGCCCGGCAAAAGCCGGGCTCCATGCGCGCCGCGGGCCGTCCATCGGCCACTGCGTCAGCGTGCTTCAGAACGCATCGCCGGGCACGCGCACCCAKCCTTCCATCAGCACCCGKGCGCTGCGGCTCATGATGGCCTTGGTSACGGTCCATTCGCCGTTGACCTGCGTGGCTTCCGCGCCCACACGCAGGGTGCCCGACGGATGGCCGAAGCGCACGGCATTGCGCTCGCCACCGCCGGCGGCGAGATTGACCAGCGTGCCCGTGATGGCCGCGGCGGTGCCGATGGCCACGGCGGCCGTGCCCATCATGGCGTGATGCAGCTTGCCCATGGACAGGGCGCGCACCAGCAGGTCGACGTCGCCGGCGGCAACCTGCTTGCCGCTGGACGCAACATAGGCGGCTGGCCTGGCGACAAAGGCCACCTTCGGCGTGTGCTGCCGGGTAGCGGCTTCGCCGATATCCTTGATCAGACCCATGCGCACCGCGCCGTGGGCGCGGATGGTCTCGAACATCGCCAGCGCCCTGGGGTCGCCGTTGATGGCGTCCTGCAGTTCGGTGCCTTTGTAGCCGATGGCTTCCGCGTCCAGGAAGATGGTCGGGATGCCGGCATTGATCATGGTGGCCTTCAGCGTGCCGACGCCGGGAACCTCGAGATCGTCGATCAGGTTCCCGGTGGGGAACATGGCGCCGCCGGCGCCGTCCTCCTCGGCTGCGGGATCCATGAATTCCAGCTGGACTTCGGCGGCGGGGAAGGTCACGCCGTCGAGTTCGAAGTCACCGGTTTCCTGCACGGCGCCATTGGTGATCGGCACGTGCCCGATGATGGTCTTGCCGATGTTGGCCTGCCAGATGCGCACGATGGCCATGCCGTTTTGCGGGATGCGGCTGGGGTCGACCAGCCCGGCGCTGATGGCGAAGGGCCCGACGGCGGCGGAGAGATTGCCGCAGTTGCCGCTCCAGTCGACGAACGGCTGGTCGATGGAGACCTGGCCGAACAGGTAATCGACGTCGTGATCGGGCTTGCTGCTTTTGGAGAGGATGACGGTCTTGCTGGTGCTGGAGGTAGCGGCACCCATGCCGTCGATCTGCTTGCCGTAAGGGTCCGGGCTGCCGATGACGCGCATCAGCAGCGCATCGCGGGCCGCACCCGGCACCTGCGCGGCGTCAGGCAAATCCTGCAGGCGGAAGAASACGCCCTTGCTGGTGCCGCCACGSATGTAGGTGGCGGGAATCTTGATCTGGGGTACGTGGGCCATGGATAGTTTGTCCTGGTGAAAACGGGCGGTACGTCGCCGTACCGCCCGAACACGATGCACGAAGCCGTCAGCCCGTGCTTACGCAGCTGCCTTCGACGATTCGAGGAAGTCCTGCGCGAAGCGCTGCAGCACGCCGCCGGCTTCGTAGATCGACACTTCTTCCGCGGTATCGAGGCGGCAGGTCACGGGGACTTCCACACGCTCGCCGTTCTTGCGGTGGATGACCAGAGTGAGGTCGGTCCGGGGCTTGCGCTCGCCGATCACATCGTAGGTCTCGGTGCCGTCGATGCCCAGCGTGGCGCGGTTCACGCCCGGCTTGAACTCCAGCGGCAGCACGCCCATGCCGACCAGGTTGGTGCGGTGGATGCGCTCGAAGCCTTCGGYGGCAATGGCCTCCACGCCAGCCAGGCGCACGCCCTTGGCGGCCCAGTCGCGCGAGGAGCCCTGGCCGTAGTCGGCGCCGGCGATCACGATCAGCGGTTGCTTGCGCGCCATGTAGGTCTCGATGGCTTCCCACATGCGGGTGACCTTGCCTTCGGGCTCGACGCGGGCGAGCGAGCCTGCCTTCATCTTGCCGTCYACCACCACCATTTCATTCTTCAGGGTGGGGTTGGCGAAGGTCGCACGCTGCGCGGTAAGGTGATCGCCGCGGTGGGTCGCGTAGGAGTTGAAGTCCTCCTCGGGCAGGCCCATCTTCGCCAGGTACTCGCCGGCGGCGCTATCGAGCATGATGGCGTTGGACGGCGACAGGTGGTCGGTGGTGATGTTGTCGCCCAGCACCGCCAGCGGGCGCATGCCCGTGAGCGCGCGTTCGCCGGCCAGCGCACCTTCCCAGTACGGCGGGCGGCGGATGTATGTGCTCATCTCGCGCCAGTCGTACAGCGGGCTGACCTTTTCGCCGGTGTCGGCGGTCACGGCGAACATCGGCTCGTACACCTTGCGGAATTGCTCCGGCTTCACGCTGGCGGCTACGACGGCGTCGATTTCCGCATCGGTCGGCCAGATGTCCTTCAGGGTCACCGGCTTGCCATTGGCGTCCGTGCCCAGCACATCCTTCTCGATATCGAAGCGGATGGTGCCGGCAATGGCGTATGCCACCACCAGCGGCGGCGAGGCCAGGAAGGCCTGCTTGGCATACGGGTGGATACGGCCGTCGAAGTTCCGGTTGCCGGACAGCACGGCGGTGGCGTACAGGTCGCGGTCCACGACTTCCTTCTGGATCACCGGATCCAGCGCGCCGGACATGCCGTTGCAGGAGGTGCAGGCATAGGCCACGACGCCAAAGCCCAGTTGTTCCAGTTCCGGCAGCAGGCTGGCTTCTTCCAGGTACAGCGTGACAGCCTTGGAGCCAGGCGCCAGCGAGCTTTTCACCCACGGCTTGCGGGTCAGGCCAAGCTGGTTGGCGTTGCGTGCCAGCAGGCCGGCGGCCACCATGTTGCGCGGGTTGTTGGTGTTGGTGCAGCTGGTGATGGCGGCGATGATCACGGCGCCGTCCGGCATCAGGCCGGGCTCGTTCTCGACCTTGCCGCTGATGCCGCGCGCGGCCAGTTCGGACGTCGGCACGCGCTTGTGCGGGTTGGACGGGCCGGCGATATTGCGTACCACCGAGGACAGGTCGAACTTCAGCACGCGCGGGTACTCGGCGTGCTCCAGGCTGTCCGCCCACAGGCCGGCTTCCTTGGCATACGTCTCCACGAGCTTGACCAGTGCTTCGTCACGGCCGGTGAGCCGGAGGTACTTGATGGTCTGCTCGTCGATGTAGAACATCGCGGCGGTGGAGCCGAACTCCGGCGCCATGTTGGAAATGGTGGCGCGGTCGCCCAGCGTCAGGTGGGTGGTGCCTTCGCCGAAGAATTCGAGGTAGGACGACACGACCTTTTCCTTGCGCAGGAATTCGGTCAGGGCCAGCACGGTGTCCGTCGCGGTGATGCCCGGCTGCGGCTTGCCGGTCAGCTCCACGCCGATGATGTCCGGCAGGCGCATCCACGAGGCGCGGCCCAGCATCACGCTTTCGGCTTCCAGGCCGCCAACGCCGATGGCGATCACGCCCAGGGCGTCCACCATCGGGGTGTGGGAGTCGGTGCCGACCAGCGTGTCGGGGAAGGCCACGCCGTCTTTTACCTGCACCACCGGGCTCATGCGCTCGAGGTTGATCTGGTGCAGGATGCCGTTGCCCGGCGGAATGACGTCGACGTTCTTGAACGCCTTCTTGGTCCAGTTGATGAAATCGAAACGGTCTTCGTTGCGGCGGTCTTCGATGGCGCGGTTCTTCGCGAACGCATCGGGATCGAAGCCACCGCACTCGACGGCCAGCGAGTGGTCCACCACCAGCTGCGTCGGCACCACCGGGTTGACCATGACCGGATCGCCGCCCTGGGCCGCGATCGCGTCACGCAGGCCGGCGAGGTCCACCAGTGCGGTCTGGCCCAGGATGTCATGGCAGACCACGCGCGCCGGGAACCAGGGGAAATCCAGTTCCTGCTTGCGTTCGATGAGCTGCTTGAGGGAATCGGTCAGCGTTGCCGGGTCGCAGCGGCGCACGAGGTTCTCGGCCAGCACGCGCGACGTGTACGGCAGCTTGTCATAGGCGCCCGCCTGGATCGCGTCGACCGCGGCGCGCGTGTCGAAGAAATCCAGCTGGGTGCCGGGCAGCGGTTTGCGGTTTGCAGTGTTCATTTTGTAGGGAAGAAAGAGAGTAATGATCAGGGGGTAGCGGCCGTGCTTCGCGGCCGGCTACCCCCTCTCCCACGGGCGGTACAGGGGAGCAAACCGGCAGCCGGGTGTTACTTGCGATCCTTGATCGGCACGAACTTCAGGTTCTCCGGACCAGTGTAGTTGGCGCTGGGGCGGATGATCTTGTTGTCGATGCGCTGCTCGACGATGTGGGC
>NZ_JBFTLX010000390.1:0-9328 GCF_056396665.1 Cupriavidus sp. 05T313
CCAATGTGCCCGGCCAGTGGGCCATCCAGACCGCGCTGGGCGGCTACCAGAGCATCAACGACCTGGTGAACGAAGGCGGGCGCCTGCGCCGCCAGCGCGATATTGCCCATGAACTGATCACGCAGATTCCCGGCGTCACCTGCGTCAAGCCCAAGGCCGCGCTTTACCTGTTCCCCAAGCTCGACCTGTCGATGTACCCGATCCAGGACGACCAGGAGTTCATCTACGAACTGCTGCAGGAGTCCAAGGTACTGCTGGTGCAGGGTACGGGCTTCAACTGGGGCAAGCCCGACCATTTCCGTATCGTGTTCCTGCCGCACGAGGAAGACCTGCGCGAGGCCATCGGCCGCGTTGGCCRTTTCCTCGAGGCATATCGCAAGCGCCACGGCCACGCGGCCTGAGCGGCCCTGAACCGGTCCGTTTGCGGCGTCATTCATTTTTCAGCAACTCAGAGTCAGATCGTCCATGAATCCCATCAAAGTAGGCCTGCTTGGCATCGGTACCGTCGGTAGCGGCACGTTCAACGTGCTGCAACGTAACCAGGAGGAAATCCGCCGCCGCGCCGGGCGCGGCATCGAGATTGCCATGGTGGCCGACCTCAACACCGAGCGCGCCCGCGAGCTGACCGGTGGGCAGGTCGAGGTGGTGGCGGACGCCAACGAAGTCGTCACCCGTCCCGAGATCGACATCGTGATCGAGTTGATCGGCGGCTATGGGATTGCCCGCGAACTGGTGCTCAAGGCCATCGCGAACGGCAAGCACGTGGTCACCGCCAACAAGGCGCTGCTGGCCGTGCATGGCAACGAGATCTTCGAGGCCGCGCGCAAGAAGGGCGTGATCGTSGCCTTCGAAGCCGCTGTGGCCGGCGGCATCCCCATCATCAAGGCGCTGCGCGAAGGCCTGACCGCCAACYGCATCGAGTGGATCGCCGGCATCATCAACGGCACCACCAACTTCATCCTGTCGGAAATGCGCGACAAGGGCCTGGACTTCGACACCGTGCTCAAGCAGGCCCAGGCGCTGGGCTATGCCGAGGCCGACCCGACCTTCGACATCGAAGGCATCGACGCGGCTCACAAGATCACGCTGATGAGCTCGATCGCCTTCGGCATGCCGGTGCAGTTCGACAAGGCCTATGTGGAGGGCATCACCAAGCTGTCGGCCGTGGATATCCGCTACGCCGAAGAGCTGGGCTACCGCATCAAGCTGCTGGGCCTGACGCGCCGCCGCGAAAACGGCATCGAGTTGCGCGTGCACCCGACGCTGGTGCCGGCCAAGCGCCTGATCGCCAATGTGGAAGGCGCCATGAACGCCGTGCTGGTGCAGGGCGACGCCGTGGGCGCCACGCTGTACTACGGCAAGGGCGCCGGCGCCGAGCCGACCGCCTCGGCCGTGATCGCCGATCTGGTCGACGTGACCCGCCTGCACACCGCCGATCCCGAGCACCGCGTGCCTCACCTGGCGTTCCAGCCGGATGAGCTGTCCAGCGTGCCGGTGCTGCCGATCGAGGAGGTCACCAGCTCGTACTACCTGCGCATGCGCGTGGCGGACGAGACCGGCGTGCTGGCCGACATCACCCGCATCCTGGCCGACGCCGGCATTTCCATCGATGCCATGCTGCAGAAGGAATCGCGTGAAGGCGAGCCGCAGACCGACATCATCATGCTGTCGCACCTCACCCTGGAGAAGCAGGTCAACGCCGCCATCGCCAAGATCGAAGCGCTGCCGACCGTGCTGTCGGCCGTCACGCGCCTGCGCATGGAAGAACTGAACTGAACGCACCGATGAAATACCAGTCGACGCGCGGCCATGAGATGCCGCAAACCTTCTCCGAGATCCTGCTGGGCGGCCTGGCGCCGGACGGCGGCCTGTACCTGCCGCAGGAGTACCCGCAGGTCACGGCCGACGAGCTGGAGGCCTGGCGCAAGCTGTCGTACGCCGATCTCGCCTTTGAAGTGCTGTACCGCTTCTGCGACGACATCCCGGCTGAGGACCTGCGTGCGCTGACGCGCAAGACCTACACCGCCGAGGTGTACTGCAACGCCCGCCCCGGCGACAATACCGCGGATATCACGCCGCTGCGCACGCTGGGCGCAGAGGGTGGCGCGCCGCTGCAACTGCTGGGCCTGTCCAACGGTCCCACGCTGGCCTTCAAGGACAAGGCCCGCCAGAAGATCGGCACGGTCAACTCGATCAACTGGGCGCGCGTGGTGGCCCAGGTGGTGTATTACTTCAAGGGGTGGCTGCTGGCTACCGACGGCCCCGGCCAGAAGGTGTCGTTCTGCGTGCCGTCCGGCAATTTCGGCAACGTCTGCGCCGGCCATATCGCGCGCATGATGGGCCTGCCGATCGACAAGCTGGTGGTCGCGACCAACGAGAACGACGTGCTCGACGAGTTCTTCCGCACGGGCACCTACCGCGTGCGCAAGTCGGCCGAGACGTATCACACCTCCAGCCCGAGCATGGACATCTCGAAGGCTTCGAACTTCGAGCGCTTCGTGTTCGACCTGCTGGGCCGCGACGCCGGCAAGCTGGCGACGATGTTCCGCGACGACATCGACACCAAGGGTGGCTTCGACCTGTCCGGCACGCCGGAATTCGAGCGCATCCGCGCCTTCGGCTTTGTCTCGGGCCGCAGCACGCACGAGGACCGCGTTGCCACCATCCGCGACCTGTCGGGGCGTTACGGCATCACCATCGACACCCATACCGCCGACGGCATCAAGGTCGCGCGCGAGCATCTCACGCCCGGCGTGCCGATGCTGGTGCTGGAAACCGCGTTGCCGGCCAAGTTCGCCGACACCATCCGCGAGGCGCTTGGCCACGAGCCGGAGCGTCCGGCCAGCTTTGAAGGCATCGAAAACCTGCCGCAGCGCTTCGAGGTGATGCCGGCCGAGGTGGAGCGGATCAAGGCTTATATCGCCGGCCACACGGGCCTGTAGGCGCCAGCCCGTGCAGGCGGCGTTCCTGCCGCCTGCGCGCCAACTCGCTACAATCAGACTTGCCGAGCTGAATCGCACGGCCCTCGCATTGCCCCGGATGTATCGGCGGCGGTACGCGGGCCGTTTCCCATGGCGGATGGATGGCCATGGGTTTGCTGTCTCACGCTGACTTACCTACCTGTTCCCGTCATGACCCAAGCTGCCGCGCCCCCCCGTCCCCCCATGCTGACCATGGCCGAGGCTCTCGAAGCCTTGCTGGCCGGCGCCAGCCCGATCGCCGAAGCCGAGCGCATCGCCACGCTGGACGCCAACGGGCGCGTGCTGGCCGCGCCGGTATCTAGCACGCTGGACGTGCCGCCGGCCGACAATACGTCGATGGACGGCTACGCCATGCGAAGTGCCGACGTGGCCGCGCCGGGCGCGCGGCTGCGGGTGGCCCAGCGCATTCCCGCCGGCCATGTCGGCACGGCGCTGGCGGCCGGCACGGCTGCCCGCATCTTCACCGGTGGCCTGATCCCGCCGGGGGCGGATGCGGTGGTGATGCAGGAACAGTGCGTGGCGGAAGGCAACGATGTGATCGTCAATCACGCGCCGCAACCGGGCGAGTGGATCCGCCGGGCCGGCGAGGACATCCGCGCCGGCAGCGTGATCCTGCCAGCCGGCACGCGGCTCACGCCGCAGGCGCTGGGGCTGGCCGCCTCGGTAGGGCAGGCGGCGCTGGACGTTGTGCGGCGCGTCAAGGTGGCGGTGTTCTTCACCGGCGACGAACTGGCCATGCCGGGCGAGCCCCTCAAGCCCGGTGCCATCTACAACTCCAACCGCTTCACGCTGCGCGGACTACTGGAAAACCTGGGGTGCGAGGTCAGCGATTTCGGCATCGTGCCCGATACCCTGGCCGCCACGCGCGACACCCTGCGCCGGGCCGCCGATGGGCATGACCTGATCATCACGTCCGGCGGCGTCTCTGTGGGCGAGGAAGACCACATCAAGCCGGCCGTGGAGGCGGAAGGGCGGCTCAACCTGTGGCAGATCGCCATCAAGCCGGGCAAGCCGCTGGCCTTCGGCGAGGTAGCGCGCGGCGATCAGGCGCCGGCCTATTTCCTGGGCCTGCCGGGCAATCCGGTCTCCAGCTTCGTGACGTTCCTGCTCTTCGTGCGGCCCTTTATCCTGCGGCTGCAGGGCGTGCAGAACGTGTTGCCGCGCCGGCTGCCGCTGCGCGCCGATTTCGACCTGCCCAAGGGCGACCGCCGCAATGAATTCCTGCGCGTGCGCGTCAACCAGGCTGGCGGGCTCGACCTGTTTCCCAACCAGAGTTCGGGGGTGCTGACCTCCACCGTGTGGGGCGACGGCCTGGTCGACAATCCGCCCAACCAAGCGATCGCGCGGGGCGACACCGTGCAGTACATCGCTTTCGACGGCCTGCTGGCATGAGGAGCGAGACCGCCATGCATATCGAGTTGCGTTTTTTTGCCAGCGTGCGCGAGCAGTTGGGCCTGGGACAGGAACGGGTCGAGGTGCCCCCGGCGGTGGCCACCGTTGCGGACCTGCGGCGGTGGCTGGGCGCCCGCGGCGGCGCATGGGCCGAGGTGCTGGCTGAAGGCCGGGCCTTGCGCATGGCCGTGGACCATGAGGTGGCGAGCGCGGACAGCATGCTGGCCGACGGCTGCGAAGTGGCGTTTTTCCCGCCGGTGACCGGAGGCTGACATGAGCGTTAGAGTGCAGCGCGAGGATTTCGACCTGGGCGCGGAGGTGGCGGCATTGCGCCACGGCCAGCCGGGCGTGGGCGCGGTGGCCAGTTTCGTCGGCACCGTGCGCGACATGAACGACGGCAGCCCGGTCAGCGCGATGGAACTGGAGCACTATCCCGGCATGACCGAAAAGGCGTTGGCGCGGATCGAAGCCGTTGCGCGTGAGCGCTGGGAACTGCTCGGCGTCACCATCGTGCATCGGGTCGGACCCCTGCTGCCGCTGGACCAGATCGTGCTGGTGGCGGTGGCCTCCGCGCATCGCGGCAATGCGTTTGCCGCCTGCGAGTTCATCATGGATTACCTCAAGTCCGAAGCGCCGTTCTGGAAAAAGGAACAGACGCCGGAGGGCGAGCGCTGGGTCGACGCGCGGGTGACCGATGAGTCCGCGCTGGCGCGCTGGGGCATTCGCTCGCTGAATGCCAGCGGGGAGGCGCCGGAAGGCAGCGCCACCCCGGTGCAGGCGGAAGACACGGGCATCAAGCACTGATGGGCGGGCTCGGTTTTATTGCGGTCGGGGTCGGTGCCGCGATGGGGGCCTGGCTGCGGTGGGTGTTCTCGGTCCTGTGGAATGCGGCCAACCCGGCGCTGCCCTATGGCACGCTGACGGCCAACCTGGTGGGCGGTTACCTCATCGGCCTGGCGGCAGGATTCTTTGGCGCGCACGCGGATCTGTCGCCCGAATGGCGCCTTCTGGCCGTGACCGGCTTCCTGGGGGGCCTGACGACCTTTTCCACCTTTTCCAGCGAGGTTGTCGCCAACCTGATGGCGGGCGACTATGGCTGGGCGGYGGTTCACCTGGCTGCGCATCTTGGCGGCTCGCTGCTGCTGACCGCGCTGGGCTTGTGGACCTACCGGCTGCTGGCCTGAAGGTAGCGGCTCATGGCGCCGGTGCAGCGGGCAAGCCAGGCCAGTCAAGCATCCCAAGCAAGGCTGTGTTGAAGGCCGCCGGCCGCTCGATATGTGGGGCATGGCCGGTGCCATCGACGGTGGCAAGGCGCGCGGCCGGTTGCAGTGCCAGTGTGGCCAGGCCCACGGCCGGCGCGTAGAGTCGGCTGTGCTGCCCGACCAGGTGGAATAAGGGAAGGCGAGCCTGGCGCAACGCCGGGCGATAGTCCTGGCGCGCCATGTCTTCCCACAGCGCGGCGAGCGCGTCCGGCGCGCACTGCCGCATGATGCCGGTGATGCGGCCTGATTGCGCCGCATCGGGTTCGCTGCCGGCGGACCAGAGTCCGGCGCGCACCGAATCGATCAGGCTGGGCCAGTCCTTGCGCACGTGCATGGCCATTCTTGCGGCCTGGACCCTGTCGTAGCATCCGTGCAGGCCGTGCGGCCATTCCGCGTCTCCGACCAGGCGCGGCGTCATGTCGATGGCGCCGACGGCGGCCAGCGGCAGCGCGGGATGGCCGCGCATCAGTTCCCAGGCCACCATCGCCCCCATCGACCATCCGACCACCACGACGTCCCGCAGGCCCAGGTGCCCGATCAGCGCTGCCGCATCCGCGGCCAGCCGCGCAATGCTGGCTTGCCCCGCATGCGGCAGCGCAGCAGACAAGCCGTGTCCGGCGTGGTCGGGGGCGATTACGCGATAGCCGAGTCGCGCCAGCGCGCGCTGGCCGTCGAAGGCTTCGCCGGATAGCGACCACCCGTGCAGGAGCAGCAACGCTTGCCCGCTGCCCGTCTCCCGCCAGCCTGGCCGGGCCGCGCTGGCGGCGTGGACGGCGAAGGCCGGAGCCAGGCCGGCTGGCTCGGCTTGCGTGGCATGGGGCGCCGTGTGAGAAGCATCCAATGGCGATGGTTCCAGTCCACCGCGGAGCCCCGATGTCCCTTACCGAATCCGGCGTAAGCCAGCCCAAGACCGCACGCGGCCAGAAGACCCGCGAAGCACTGCTGCGCGCCGCTGAAAAAGTATTCGGAGAGAAGGGCTACTACGTGGCTTCGATCTCCGAGATCACGCAGGAAGCCGAGGTGGCGATGGGCACCTTCTACCTCTACTTCAAGGACAAGGAAGACATCTTCCGCGCGCTGGTGCAGCACATGCTGGAGCTGGTGCGCGCCCACTTGCGCAAGCACGTGGGGCCGGCGCAAACGCAGATCGAGGCCGAGCGGCTCGGGCTCAAGGCTTTCCTTTCCTTCGTGTCGCGCCACAAGAACCTGTACCGCATCGTGCTCGATTCCTACTCGGTCGACGAGACCATCTACAGCAGTTATTTCCAGGTCTTCGCCGACGTCTACAGCCGGCGCCTGGGCAAGGCCGAGGAGCAAGGCGAGATTTCGCCGGGCGATGCCGAAGTGCGGGCGTGGTGCCTGATCGGCATCAGCAATTTCCTCGGTATGCGCTACGCGCTGTGGAAGCGGCCGGCGTCGATGGACAAGGTGGTCGATACCGCCTTCGACATGATCTCTCACGGATTGGCCGCACGATGAGCGCGCTGGTACTGGTCGAGCGTAGCGGCAGCACGGCAGTGCTGCGGCTCAACCGCGCCGAGCGCCACAACAGCCTGGTGCCAGGGTTGCTGGAGGACTTGCTGGCGGCGCTTGAACGCGTGGAGGCCGATCCGGACGTCCGCGCCGTGGTGCTCGGCCATGCCGGCCGGTCGTTTTCCACGGGCGGCGACGTGGGTGCCTTTGCCGCTTTCCCGCCACAAAGCGCTGAACTGGAACAGTATGCGCACCGGCTGCTTGGCCTGCTGAACGCCGCCATCCTGCGCCTGGCGGCGCTGCGTTGCCCGGTGATCGCAGCGGTGGAGGGCTGGCTGACCGGCGGCGCGCTGGGCCTGGCGCTCGCCTGCGATATGACGGTGCTGGGCGAGGGCGCGCGCATTGCGCCGTACTACACGGTGGTGGGCTTCAGCCCGGACGGCGGCTGGACCGCCATGCTGCCCCAGATGATTGGTGCCGCAAGGGCGTGCGCGATCCAGCTTGAGAACACGACGTTGACCGCGGGACAAGCCGCCTCGCTGGGCATGGTCACGCATCTCGCGCCTTCCGGCGAAGCCGAGGCCATGGCGCTGTCACTGGCGGCCGGACTGAAGGACAAGGTAGCCGGCAGCGTGGCGAGTACGCGCGCGCTGCTGCGCTGGGACCCTGAGGTCCTGGCGCACGGCCTCGAGCGAGAGCGCGCGGCGTTTGTGGCGCAGGTGACGCGCGCCGAGGCCGCCGCCGGCATGCGCCGCTTCCTGGGCGGCGCGGATGCGGGCTGAAGGAGCGGAGCAATAGGGCGGCCACGGTCAATCGCCGCGATCAGCAGTTATCGAGCAGCATCTCTACTTGCAACAATAAGAGAAACAGAGAAACCCAAAGAGGAGACACAGCATGCAACTCAAGCACCAAGCCGCAGCCGCGTTCGCGCTGGCCGGCCTGCTGGCCGCCGGCGGTACCTTTGCCAAGGACATCCGCATTGCCCACGTCTACGACAAGACAGGGGCGCTGGAAGCCTACGCCAAGCAGACCCAGACCGGGCTGATGATGGGGCTGGACTATGCCACCAACGGCACCATGATGGTCAACGGCAACAAGCTGGTGGTGCTGGAGAAGGATACCCAGGGCAAGCCCGACGTCGCCAAGGCCCAGCTTGCCGCGGCCTATAGCGATGATCGCGCGGACATCGCGGTGGGACCCACGTCTTCCGGCACCGCGCTGGCGATGCTGCCGGTGGCCGAGGAATACAAGAAGATCCTGCTGGTCGAGCCCGCCGTGGCGGATTCGATCACCGGCGAGAAGTGGAACCGCTATATCTTCCGCACAGGCCGCAACTCGTCGCAGGACGCCATCTCCAACGCGGTAGCGCTGGACAAGCCCGGCGTGCAGATCGCCACGCTGGCGCAGGACTACGCCTTCGGCCGCGATGGCGTGAAGGCTTTCAAAGGCGCGCTCAAGAACGCCAAGATCGTTCACGAGGAATACCTGCCCACCAACACCACGGACTTCACGGCCGGCGCCCAGCGGCTCTTTGATTCGCTCAAGGACAAGCCGGGCCGCAAGATCATCTTCATCATCTGGGCCGGCGCCGGCAATCCGTTCAAGATCGCCGACCTCGACCCCAAGCGCTACGGCATCGAGATTGCCACGGGCGGCAATATCCTGCCCGCCATGAGCAACTACAAGAATTTCCCCGGCATGGAAGGCGCGACGTACTACTACTTCGGCATTCCCAAGAACAAGGCCAACGAGTGGCTGGTATCCAACCACTACACCAAGTTCAAGTCGCCGCCTGACTTCTTTACCGCGGGCGGTATGTCGGCCGGCATCGCGCTGGTCGAGGCGCTCAAGAAGACCAATGGCGACACCAATACCGAGAAGCTGATCGGCGCGATGGAGGGCATGTCGTTCGAGACGCCCAAGGGCAAGATGACGTTCCGCAAGGAAGACCACCAGGCCCTGCAGTCGATGTATCACTTCAAGATCAAGGTTGATCCGGCGTTCGCCTGGGGCGTGCCCGAGCTGATCCGCGAGATCAAGCCGGAGGAGATGAACGTGCCGATCCGCAACAAGCGGTGATGACGGTGGGCGCCTCTTCCATCGATACCACGGCGGCGCTCTCGCGGGCGGTGGCGGAGCCGCCCGCGCTAGAGACGCGCGGCCTCACCATCCGCTTTGGCGGGCATGTGGCGGTCAATGCGGTGTCATGCGCGTTCCGAC
>NZ_JBFTLX010000391.1:0-5702 GCF_056396665.1 Cupriavidus sp. 05T313
GCCATCCCCCCGGCCTCGATGGACTGGCGGGTGCCGGACAGCAGCGTGCCGGCACTGTTGACGATGCGGTTGGCGGTCACGGCGATGCTGCCCGCCGAAGAGACGCTGCCGCCGGTGTTGTCCAGGGTGTTACCCACGCCGGCGCCGGTAATGCCGATGTGACGGTCGGCGGCGATGGTGCCGGCGGTGTTGTCGATGCGGTTGCCGGCCAGGGCCACGGTGCCGCCCTGCAAACCCAGCGGCGCTTGGGGATCGGCGCTTTGGGTGTCGCGATTGAGGATGGTGTCGGCGTTCACGCCCAGATCGTCGCCGGCCGCCATCAGGCCGTTGTGGTTGTCGGCGGTACCGGTCAGCGTCACGGTCAGTTTTTTGCTGGCCTGGACCTT
Organism: Cupriavidus sp. 05T313; assembly: GCF_056396665.1. Classification (NCBI taxonomy): domain Bacteria; kingdom Pseudomonadati; phylum Pseudomonadota; class Betaproteobacteria; order Burkholderiales; family Burkholderiaceae; genus Cupriavidus; species Cupriavidus sp. 05T313. The sequence continues at coordinate 387 of NZ_JBFTLX010000391.1, forward strand.
GCCGCCCTGGTTCTGCAGCGCGCTGCCGTCCAGGCACACGCCAGCGTTGCCGCTGAACTGGCCACCGTTGCGGTTGTCGAGGGTACCGACTTGTGCGGCCAGATCTCCCTGGCTGTGGAGCACGCCGGCACGATTGTCCAGGTCGCCGCCGCTCAAGCCGAGGGCGCCGGCCGATTGCAGCAGGCCTGCGGTGTTGTCGAATGCGCCGCTGCGGATGTCGAGCCTGCCCGCCGTGCTGGCGAGGGTGCCGTGGGCGTTGTCCAGCGCCGCCTGGCGGGTGTCGATGCGCAAATTGGCGCCAAGGACGGTGCCGGCAGCGTTGCCGAGCCCGGTGCTGTCCAGCGCCAGGCCACCGGCGGCCTGAAGCGTGCCACCGGCGTTATCGGTACGGCCACGGGAGTCCACGGTCACCCCGCCTTTGGTGGAGGCGACGAGGCCGCCATCGCGGTTGTCCAGGCTGCCGGTGGTCAGGCCCAGGTCGCCATGGCTGACGAGCTTGCCGGCGCGGTTGTCCAGCCCTTCGCTGGCACTGACGGTCAGGGTGCCACGGGCGTTGAGGGTACCACCGCGATTGTCGAGGGAACCTGCCGTGACCTGGCCCGCGCCGCCGCTGACAATGACGCCGCCGTCGCGGTTGTCGAGCCGGCCGTCGACCCGGACGTCCAGTCCGGCTTCTCCGGCCGCTTGCAGCGTGCCCCCCTGGTTGTGCAGCGTTCCAGCCTGGATGGCGGTGTCCCCCGCCGCTGCCAGGGTGCCGCCCGTGTTATCCAGCGTTTCGGCCACGGCAAGGCGGGTATCGGCAGCGCCGGCTGCCTGGATATTGCCGTCGCGGTTGCCCAGGGATTTCGCATTCAGGTCGAGGGCGCCGTTACCGGCGATGGTGCCGCCATGATTGTCCAGCGCCCCGCGCACCTTCACGTCGAGTGCGTCGGTGCCGCTGGCGCTCAGGCTGCCCGCGGCGCTGGTCAGCTTGCCGGTGTCAATTTCGATCTTGCGGGCCAGGATGGTGCCGCCGAACAGGTCAGTGGTCTCGCCGGTAAGGGTGAGGGCGCCATTGCTGGCGAGCGTTCCGCCGGCACCGTTGAGTGTGCCGGCAGCGATATCCAGGCGACCGTTGCCGGCGTGTTGCACGGTACCGTCCGCGTTGCCGAACGTGCTGGCGCGGATGCTCAGGTCGCCATTGGTTGCAATCGTGCCTTGGCTGTTGTCGAGCGAGCCGGCCACGTGGAGCCGGTTGCCGTGCTCGCCACTGGCGACGATCTTGCCGCCGCGGTTGTCGAACGACTCGGCAGTGAGGTCGATCCGGGCCGCGCTCAGGCTGGCGTTGCGGTGGTCAGCGCTGCCGAGCTTGAAGGCCGCCGCGCCCGCCGTGGCGATCTGGCCGTCTTTGCCGTTGAGCGTGTCAACCTGCATCTTCAGGGCAGCATCGCCGGCGTGGTTGAGCTTGCCACTCTGGTTGATGAGCTGGCGGGACGACAGACTCAATTGCGACGCATTGCTCACCAGGGTGCCATCGCTGTTGTCGAGCGTATCGGCCACCTGCAGATGGGTGGCATCCGTGCCGCCGTGCAGGAAAGCCCCCGCGCGGTTGGAGAGGTTGTCGGCCGTGAAGGTCAGCGCGCCGCCCAGTTGCAGGCGGCCATCGTCGTTGCTCACCTGGCCAGCGCGGATGCTGGCGGCGTCCGAGACATGCAGTTCGCCGCTGCGGTTGGCCAGGTCTCCCCCGCTGACGCTGAGCTGGCGCACGCCCAGATGGCCGCCGTCGTTGTTCAGGCCGCCACTGGCGGCAAGGTCGATCGCGCCGCCGGCGAAGATGCGGCCGCCGTCGTTGTCGAGGGTCTTGGCAATATTGAGCGCACCGTCGGCCAGGCGGGCCGGAGGGTGCGGCGCGGGCGCGGTGCCAGCATCGACCTCCACAATGCCTCCGGTGCTTGTGCTGCCGCCTTCGCTACCGCTTCCCGGGACGCCTCCGTTACCCGAGCTGCCTGGGCCACCACCGCTGCTGGCTTCGACCAGGCCAATGCGCCCGCCATGGCGGTTGGAGGCGACCGTTACGCGCAAGGCCAGGTTCTGTACGCCGGTCTGCTCGATCGCGCCGTCACGATTGGCGAGCGATTGCGCATTGACCTCTACGCGCCGGCCGTTGAGGGTGCCGCCACGGTTGTCCACATCCTGCGGGGTGTTCACCACCAACTCGCGCCCGGCGCTGAGGGTGCCGGCATTGGCGACGCCGCCGCTTGCGTTCACCCGGGTATCGGTCCGCGCCTGCATGGCACCGCTATTCTCCAGGCGGCCATCGGCGGTCACGACCAGTTCGCCCGCCTGGGTGCCCAGGTTCCCGGCGTTGCGAACCCCGACGCCATGTTCCGTGCCCAATAAAACGATCTTCTGGCTATACATGCCGCCCAGGCTGCTCACGTCCACGGCGAAGGCCGGAGCCTTGCCGCCAGCGGCCTTGGCCGCCACCCGGGTGTGATCGGCGCTGACATCGTTGACGCCCGTCGTGACTTGCAGTTGGCTGGCCCAGATGCCGGCGTTGACCTCCATCGAGCGAGCGATCACGTCGGTGTAATCGGCACCGCTGGCGTCCAGGCCCTTGCCCTGGACCCGGAGGGCGCCGCCTTCGACACGATAGCCCTCCAGAGAGCCGCCGTTGACGACCGGCGTACCGGTGGTCAGGGTCAGCCGGTTGGCATTGATGAAGCCGCAGCCGTCGCAGGAAATCCCGGCCGGGTTGGCGATGACCAGTTGCGCCCGGCTACCGGCGATTTCGACGTAGCCGTTAAGCCGGCTGGGGTTGCTGGAATTGACTTCGTTGAGAATGACCTTGGCCGTCCCCTTGCCCAGCCATGGGTTGCCCTGCACCCAGCCGCCCAACTGCGTTTGTGTGTTCCCGCGGGAGTTGTTGAGGATCGCCCCCTGCTGGCCCACGTCAAATTGCTGGTAGGTGTTACGCGAAACACCGGCTGCACTTGGGGTCTGGATGTTGACCAAGGGAGTGCCATTCGGTGCTAGCAGCACGGTCGGACGCTGGTTGCCCGGCGCGCTGGGATCGGCCACCACCTGCGCAAGCGCCGTGCCGCCCAGGACGACGTGCCCCATGATGACCCACACGGCGAAATTCAATGGCCGCACCATCACGACGCAAGGTCTGCTGGCCGCTATGCCCCGCCCCCCGCCACCGCTGCTGTGGCCTCGGGCGATTTCGGCGACGACCTGGAGCATGCCGCGGGCACGGTTGAAAATGATGCGGTAGAGGTTCTTGTTCATGCGGCCATTCCCATTTATGCAGATACGAATGCGGGCGCACTCGCCCCAAGGAGATCAGTAAGACCAGCCCATGCTGAAGCCGGCGATGACAGAGTCGGTCCGGAACCCTTGGGGCTTGTACAGCGGCGTGCCTAAGAAGACGTCCCAGTAGCCGCCATGCATGCCGCCGCGCAAGCCGATGGCCGAACCCGCGAGGGTGCGGCCCGGTTGCCAGCGGGTGGCGGGACCGCCGACACGCCCCACATCGACGGCGACGTACACTTCCTGCCCGGCGCCCAGGGCCAGCCCCAGGTCGTTGCGCCATAGCCATCCGCGCTCGCCCATGAGCGTGAGTTCGCCGTCGAAGCCGCGCACGGTATAGCGCCCGCCGATGGCGAAACGGTCCTGCGGCACCAGCGGCGTGCGGTTCCATTGCGCCCGCCAGTTGGCGGTGTAGCGCAGGGATTGGTTGGCGATCCGGAATGGCACGGCGAACTGGGCGTCGGCGGTGATGACCTGCATGCGCGAGGTGCCTTCACCGAAGTCTTCCTCCGGCGCCGCCATCGCCCCGAAGGCGCCAGTGCCGCGCCGGTAGGCAAGCGTGGCATCGAGGGTGGACGTGCCCAGGTACTCCCGATGCGTCAGCCCCAGCTCCCAGCCGCCGGTGCGGCGGCGCTGCACTTCGATCTCGGTGTCGTCGATGTAGTTGCCGGATTGGCGCAGCCAGCCGCGGACGTAGGCGCCGGTCTTGCGCGTCGCATCGCGATACAACAGGCGCGACAAGCGGACTTCGGCGTTTTCGCTGGTGCCGCGGTAGACATAGTTCTGCGAGTAGCCGGCCACGGTCTGGCGGTATTTGTAGCCACCGGCGGTGGCGCCCAGCTGCCAGTAGCCAAGCGGGACGCTGTAATGGATGGTGTAGCCCTGTTCGATATCGCGCAGGTTGAGCAGATCGCCACGGCGGATCGGTACGGCGTTCCAGGCGGTGGCACGCGAGGAGGTATCCGCGGCGAAGCGGACCGCCCGTACCCGCCCCGGGACCACCGAGAGCGTCAGGACGCCGCTGCTCAGGTCCTGCGGGGCCGCCAGCACACGCGTGGTCACAAAGCCACGCGCGACGATGGCATTCTGGATGCGCTTCATCACCACGTTGATGCCTGCGGTGCCCAGGCAACGGCCGGTAGCGGGATCGGTGGCAGGGTCAGCCGCCTTCAGCGCCCACAGGAATTTGCCGGCATCCTCGCCAGTCAGCTGGATCTCGTGGATCGTGAAGCAGGGACTTTCTTCCCTCGGCAACTGATCGGGCGCCGCCAGGGCCGGCATCTGCATGCGCACATCCGGCGTGGTTTCCTGCTGCTCGCGCAAGACGCGTTCGCGCTCCTGCTGGCGCAGTAATTCCTGCGCCGGGCTTCCGGGTGCCTGCCCCTGCGAGGCGATCGGAAACACCAGCAGGCCGCAAGCCAGGCACCACGAGCGCATTACCGATGACCAGTACCTCCGTTGCTCCATGTTTGTTCTTCCCTGTATTGGCCCATGCCCCCTGCTGGCGGGCATCCAGTACCGCCTATGGCAGGCCAGAGAAGTTGCACTTGTCCGCTCACGCGACTGAGAGTGACTTGCAACCAAACCTAGAGTGTTCGCGCTGCGAAGTGCGGCGTGCTTAGGAAATTTCTTGAAATTGGGGAGATTCTTCCCAACCTTGCGCGGTTCTTTCGCACGGCTGCAGACCGCGCCTGCGGCTCCGCGTCAGCACCGCATGGGGTGATTCCGTGTCACAGGATCTGCTGGCCTGGCGAACCCCATCATGTCCTGGGGTCGAAGCGCTGCAGCTATCGCACATGCGCTTCCCTGGGTGGGTTTCCTGGGCGCAAGAGCGATGGTGAACCTGGCGCCAAGACAATCTGGATCGGCATGCAGCGAACCATGGACGGCGCACCCGCTATTCAGGCACTGCGGGAAGAACCATGACTTCCGCATAAGGGAATGGACATAAGGTCACTTGCCGAAACTGAGATACTGCAACTGGAAGGAGCCATGAACCTAGACGGCGACGCCATGTCCACCAAC
>NZ_JBFTLX010000392.1:0-4509 GCF_056396665.1 Cupriavidus sp. 05T313
AGGCCATACCACGCGCTCATCTGCATACCCTTGATGCCGTGTTCGGTGAAGATCGGGACCTCGGGGAACAACCGAAGACGCCTCTCCGCAGCGACCGCGATAGCGCGGACTTTTCCACGTCGGATATATGGGACGGCCCCGGTGTCGAACAGATATGAGAGCTGTCCGGCCATGACATCAGAGATGGCTGGGCCACTACCTTTGTAGGGCATGTGGATGACGTCGATGCCGGCAATGGACTTGAACAGTTCACCTGCCAAGTGAGCCGATGCGCCAATGCCGCCCGAACCATGGGAGAGCTTTCCTGGTTTTGCTTTGGCAGCATCGACGATGTCTTTCGGTGACTTGAATGGCGATGCCGCAGGCAATGCTACAAAGCGCTGCCACATCGGTGGGGCAGGCCCGACGCCCACTATCTATGCTGCCCTTGCAGTCTCCCCGCCACGCGTGCTATGGTGCGGCTTCCAGGAGAACGAAGCGCCCTCCGCCATAGCAGGTTGGGCGCTTCTACCGAAGGCGTACCCCTGAAACGCTTACGGGTCGGCTAAATCGCCTACTCGCCTGGCAAACCCGCGCCAGCGCTGGCTTTCCCGGCTGCGGCTGCTACATGAGACTGCTACATTTTCGTCTCGGAGGCAGCATGGCACACCCCTACCTCACCACCCGCAAGACGACGCGCCAGCTCTACTTCCGGCGAGCGGTACCCAGCGATTTGCACGCCATCCTGCCCCGCGAAATCTGGATAAGTCTGGCGACACCTTGCCGGCGCACTGCGCTGACACGGCTGCCGAGGGCAGCCATGTGGTTTGAAGAAACGCTGGAACAGGCGCGACGCCGGCTCGGGGGCGGGCTCACGGGTAGCTGGACACCCGGCCCGGAAAGCGGCCTACGTCAGCCCCGCAGCGCGGCGCCCCCGCCTCAGCCATGGCCCGACGCAGAGCGATGGCTTGACCCTAATCTGGCCGCATGGGAGACACGCCTCGACGCGATAGCGACCCAGGCAGCGCCGGCGCCACCGAGACTCCCCCCAGCCGGGCCCGAGGATACCTGGCCCACCGTGTTGGCATCCTGGCATCAGCTGCGCGCCCCCGCCGACAGAACCTTCGCGGCGGCCGCCAGCGAAGTGGCCCGCTTCATCACCCTCACGGGCGACAAGCCAGTAACGCATATCACCTTCGCCGACGTCGAGCACTACAAGCGGCACTGCCAGGAGGAACTTGAGCTCTCCCTGGCCACTATCAACAAGAATCTGTCCACGCTGTCGGGCATCCTGGGCAGCGCCATCCGCGCGCATCTGGGTAGCCTGACCACCAATCCCTTTGCGGGCGGCAAATACGCAAAAAAGGCAGTCACCAAGGGCCGGGCACACCGCCGCGACGCATATTCACCGGAAGAGCTAACCCTGTTGTTGCACTCCCCGGTGTTCACCACCGGCCTGCGCCCCCAGGCGGGCGCGGCGGAAGCGGCATACTGGCTGCCGCTACTCGGATTGATGACGGGGGCGAGACTCGAAGACCTGTGCTCGCTGCGACCTTGCGACATCGTGCAACGAGAGGGCGTCTGGTGCGCGCATCTGCACGACGCAAAACGCGAAAAACGCCTGGGCCTGCCCGACATCAAACGCCATGTGCCGCTGCACGCGGCCCTGGGGTTCCTGTCGTACGTGCAGCAGCTACGCGCGCTCGGGCCCTCGGGTCGCCTGTTTCCCGCCTTGCGTGCGGATAAATGGGGGCTCCACGGCAAGATTTTCGGCGGCTGGTACAACCGGTACCTCGACGCACTCGGCCTGGACGACCCCCGCCTGACATTTCACAGCTTCCGTCACACCTTCCGCGCGGCCTGTGAAGAATCAGGGATTAGCGGCGACATCGCAGAGGCCCTGATGGGCCGAGCCCCCGATGCGGACTACGGTCGTAACGAAAACGGTGAAAAACGGCTGTCCATCCCAGTGCTCGCCGCCGCCATCGCCAAGCTGCGCTTTGATGGCGTGGAGATGGCACACCTCTACGTGAACCCGGCCCCGATGCCCGGCTTGACTTGAGATGTGCTCCACCGCCATCGACCGGATTTGGCTGGCTTGGTCAATGCCCTTGGCAAGCGAAAGCCCCCCGGCCATCAGGTCGCTCGAACGCAGCGAAGTGCGCAGCAGGCCCGGCGCCACCGGTTAAACCCGACCACGGCCGCCATCGCAGGACGCGACAAGTCTCCCGCCGCGGTGGGCATCCCTGCGGCACAGAAGTCGGATACGCTCAAGCGGGCTCCCCCTGAAACGCTCCCGACCGGCCTAAAACGATTCTTACCTAAGCCCGGCCTAAATTAAAGGATTTGAACGCCTGGGTGCTACACGAGGCTGTTACATCAACCGTCTCGGAGTCACCATGTCGCACCCTTATCTCGCTACGCGCAAGAACTCGCGCAACCTGTACTTTCGCCGTGCCATTCCGGCAGAACTCCGCCCTATCCTGCAACGCCACGAAATCTGGATTAGCCTGAAGACACCCTGCCGCAAGACGGCCGTCACCCGGCTGCGGGAGGCCACGCGCGCATTCAACCAAACCCTTCAGCAGGCTCACGCCACGCTTCTTGGCCAGACCGCCGCTGATTGCCGGAACCACGTCCGTGGCGCAGCGTCGGGCGAATGGCTGTCCGATATCGACATTGATATCGACGTCGACGCCCTCACGCTCGAGCAAGTGGAAAGCCTGTTCGCGCGTTACCGCACCTGCGCGCTCGCCAACACAACGACAGAGCGCCAGGAACTGACGCCAGCGTTGATTGAACGCGTCGTCGAGCGTTACCGCGCCCATGCGCTTGCCAGTGAGGAGGAGCAGCGCCTGGGCATCAGCCCCGCCGAACTCGACGAGCGTCGTGCTCTCGCCACCCTCGCCAGGACACAAAGCGGCCTCGCCCGCGCCACGCGCGACGATGCCTATGTGGATGACCTGGCCCGCGATATCCTCAGCGCAGAAAAGCTGCATTTCGACCCCGCCAGTCCGACCTACAAAACGTTCCGCGCGGCGCTACTAAAGAACGAAGTCGAGACCTTGGACGAAGAACTTGCGCGACTTGCTGGCGACGGCCACGAGACGCCTCCGCTGTGGCCGCTAATCTCGCCGGCCGATACGTGGGAGGCAGCCTTCGACTCCTGGTGCGAAGGCCAGGCGCCGTCGGCGCGGTCGGTTGCCGCGGCAAGGAGCCTGGTCGAGTACTTCAAGAAGCTCACCGGGAAGGCACTGGCGGCACAAATCACGTTCGACGACATTGAAACGTACAAGCGCCGTTGCGCGGAAACCGTCTCGCTGGCGACCATCAACAAGAACCTGTCCATCCTCTCCGGCGTGCTCGGTCATGCTATCCGTGCACACCAGTGCTCGCTGCCATCGAATCCGTTCCAAGGCACCAAGTACTCCAAAAAAGCCGTGTTGAAAGGACGTCGAAGCCGTCGCGATGCATACACCGTGAGCGAGCTCAACTGCCTGCTGCGCTCGCCCGTCGTCATCGACGGAGTTCGTCCGCCTGCCGGCGCAGGCGAAGCCGCCTATTGGCTGCCACACTTGGGTTACATGACTGGGGCGCGCCTGGAGGACCTCTGCTCACTGCGGCCCGGCGATATCGTGCAGCGCGAGGGCGTCTGGTGCGCCCATTTGCACGATGCAAAACGCGAAAAGCGCCTGGGTATTTCTTCCATCATGCGCTATGTGCCCCTTCATGCGAACCTCCTCGCGATGGGATTCCTGGACTACGTGGAGCAGCGACGGATGGCGGCCCCAACGGAACGCCTGTTCCCGGCGTTGCGCCCGGATAAATGGGGAAACCACGGCAAATCCTTTGGCGCCTGGTTCAACCGCTACCTCGATGGTCTTGGCCTCGACGACCCCCGCCTGACCTTTCACGGCTTCCGGCACACGTTCCGCGCATTCTGCGAGGAATCCGGCCTCAGCCAAGCGGTCACCGATGCGCTGATGGGCAAGGCAAAGGACAACGACTATGGGCGAAACGAGGGCGGGGAAAAACGCCTACCATTCTCCGTCCTCGTTCAGGCGATGGAAAGGCTGCGTTTCCCAGGCGTCCGACTTGAACACCTGTGTGCGAACGCGTCCCGGAGCCCTTCGGAGAGCCAATGAGGGCCATGCGAAATAGCGGGAGCGCCGTGCAGGAAGTGCGAGCGAAAGAGGGCACGTTCCCCGATTTCTTTCGCTAACGCCGCTGCCTGCTTTGCGAACCGAATTCCTGCCCCTCGCGGCGCTCCGTCTCGGGAAAGTGTCTCCCCACGAAGCCGCTGGCATTTGACAATTTCCGCACATACAACAATTCCGCGACAAGCAACTCTGTCTCAACCCGCGGGCTATTACCGATATGAACGACCTCCTGGACCCCGCCATCCTCGGACGCATCGGCCTCGCTTACGATAAGAAGCCGAGCTTCGCCGAACGCGCTGCGCTCGCAGCGCTAACCCTGCCGAAGTTCTACAGCGGCAGCTTGCCGTTCGAACCGTTCTTGCTGAAGAGC
>NZ_JBFTLX010000393.1:0-8149 GCF_056396665.1 Cupriavidus sp. 05T313
GAGGCGATCAGGCCCCAGAACAGCGCGGGGTTGCTGGTCATGACCTGCGGGCCCGGCTGGATGTTGTGGATGGTCATCGCACCCACCATCAGCGCCATCACCGCGTTGGGCGGAATGCCCAGCGTCAGCAGCGGGATGAAGGAGGTCTGCGCGGCGGCGTTATTGGCCGATTCCGGACCTGCCACGCCTTCGATGGCGCCCTTGCCGAATTCATGCGCGTACTTCGAGGTCTTCTTTTCCAGCGAGTAGGCCGCGAACGAAGCCAGTGCAGCACCGCCGCCCGGCAGGATGCCCAGCGCCGAACCCAGCATCGTGCCGCGCAGAACCGCGGGCGCCATGCGCTTGAAGTCTTCCTTGGTCGGCCACAGGTTGGTCACGCGGTCGGTGAAGGTCTCGCGGTCTTCCTTCTGCTCCAGGTTGGCGACGATTTCAGCGAAGCCGAACATACCCATGGCAAGCGCGACGAAGTCGATACCGTCAGTCAGTTCCGGAATGTCGAAGGAGAAACGCGCGGCACCCGAGTTCACGTCGGTACCGATCAGACCCAGCAGCAGGCCCAGCACGATCATCGCAACCGCCTTGGGCAGCGAACCCGAAGCCAGCACCACGGCACCGATCAGGCCCAGCACCATCAGCGAGAAGTACTCGGCGGGACCGAACTTGAACGCCAGTTCCGACAGCGGCGTAGCGAACGCAGCCAGGATCAGGGTTGCCACGCAGCCGGCAAAGAACGAGCCCAGGCCCGAGGTTGCCAGCGCTACCCCTGCCCGTCCCCGCCGTGCCATCTGGTAGCCATCGATGGTGGTCACCACCGACGACGATTCACCCGGCAGGTTGACCAGGATGGCGGTGGTGGAGCCACCGTACTGCGCGCCGTAGTAAATACCGGCCAGCATGATCAGCGCGRCCACCGGCGGCAGTGTGTAGGTCACCGGCAGCAGCATGGCGATGGTGGCCAGAGGCCCCAGGCCCGGCAGCACGCCGATCAGGGTACCCAGCACGCAGCCCAGGAAGGCGTATGCCAGGTTTTGCAGCGACAGCGCCGTGGAGAATCCCAAGGCAAGATGGTCAATCAATTCCATATGGCCGACTCCTTAACCAGTAATGAAAGCAGGCCACACCGGCATCTGCAGGTTGATGCCGTACACGAAGGCGCCCATGCTGATCAGCACCAGCACGATGGCRTTCAGGATCGCGCCCTTCCAGCTGAACTCATGGCTGGCCATCGACGACACCAGCACCAGCACGAACACCGACAGCACCATGCCGAGCGGCTTGAGCAGCAGGCCGAACAGCACCACCGAACCCAGGATCCACAACAGGGTCTTCAGGTCCCAGCGGGCGAGCTGATCCTTCTCCCCCTTGCTCGATAGCGAACCGATCAGAACAAAGGCACCGAGTATGGCGAGTACCAGACCGAGCAGAAACGGAAAATATCCGGGGCCCATCTTGGCGGCTGATCCCATGGAATAGCCGCGAGCGACGAAGGAAAAGCCCAGTCCGACCAGAATGAACATCAGGCCGGAGGCAAAGTCCTTTTGGCTGCGTATGCGCAAAACGATTCTCCTCAAAGTACATAGAAGCAGTGCCCTCCACACACAGGCTCTTGCATGCGAAGGCGGTTCGATCGGCAGGGAAGATGCTGTCCCTGCAGGTTGGCTCGAACATTAGAGAGGCGATCTTTCAGCTTGCTTTCATTTGTCTTGGTTTAGGGGTATTCACCGATACGCACTGAAATTCCCTGAAAAAATATGCATCACACCGTGATGTATTAACGAAAGACGCATGAAAGGGAACTGAAGGGAAAGCGAAGGGAAACTGAAGGCGAACTGAAAGGGAAGGAAGCCCGGAGGGCACCAGGAACCGCGAGATCGGATAGGCGCCTGGCACGAACACGCGAGCGCCGGCTGCCGGCAGAGGGCACCGAGCGCGAGGCATTCAACGTGGAACACGCGGCAAGAAAACACGGACGGCATGCATCCGCTTTGACCACGGCAAGCACGGTGCCATAAACAACTTTCGATTGCCTTTCATGCCGCCGCGCGTGGCAGCCGCAGCATCCGGGGCGGACTCTGCGATAATGTCAGAGCACGAACATGACAAAACGTATTGATCCATGAGCCATCCCCCCTCGCGCCGCCCGCCTAGCCCGCCCCCCCTCCCCGCCATGACTGCCGCGGCGCACGGCGTGCCCCGTCCCGGCGAGGGCAAACGCGGCGAAAGCGGCTACCTCGGCTATCTGCTGCGCCAGGCCGGCGCCGCCAACCGGCTGCGCATGGAGCGCGCACTGGGGGACCTCGGCGTCACCTCTCCGCAATTCGTGGTGCTGACCATGCTGGGCGCTTATCCCGGCTTGTCCAATGCCGATCTCGCCAGGCTCGCCTTGCTGACACCGCAGACCGTCAGCGTGATCGTGGCCAACCTGGAAAAGGCCGGATCGATCCGGCGCCAGCCCCATCCGGTGCACGGCCGGATCCAGAACATTGTGCTGACGCCGGCCGGCGCCGCGCTGCTGGCCACGTGCCGCGAGCGCGCCCTGCAGAATGAAGCGCAGTTGCGCGCCGGCCTCACGGAGCAGGAGGAGCAGGTGGTGCGGCGCTGGCTGGCCGGGCTGGCAAGGGGAAATGAAAGTGAAAGCGGCCCCGCTGAACACGGGGCCGTCCTGGAGTGATGCAATGCGGCGTGCCGGACGCCGCCAACCGGTGCGTTCAGTCAGCGCCCTGCTTCGACACCTCGCGCGGTTCGCCTGCCATCGCCGCCTCGCCGGTGCTGCCGGCGCCAGCGGTGGACAGGGCCTCCTCGCACGGCGTGCCCATGCTGGTGTCGGGTGCCTGGGGCGCGAACTCCGGCTCCGGCGCCGGGCTGGGTGCCGCCGGCAGGATATGGCTCGCGCGCCAGTTGCCGAAACGGTAGTACGCGACCGCCAGCGTCACCGAGACGATCGAGCCCAGCGGAAAGCTCCACCAGATCGCATCGGCGCCGATGGTGCGCTCGAGTACCCAGGCAAACGGCAAGCGCACCACCCACATCGACAGGAAGAGAATCACCAGCGGTGCCATCACCGCGCCAGTGGCGCGCACGGTGCCGAACAGCACGATGGTGAAGCCGAACAGGATGAAGGACCAAAGCACGATGGCGTTGATATGTTGCGCAATGCCGATTGCGGTGCCGTCATCGGGCAGGAAGAGGCCGAGCGAATGGCGGTTGAACAGGTAGATCAGGCCAACCAGCGCGCCCGTCATCAACAGGTTGAACAACAGCCCTACCCGCGTGATGCGGGTCACGCGATCCCACAAGCCGGCGCCTACGTTCTGCGCCACCATCGACGACACGCTCGCGCCCACGGCCAGCGCCGGCATCTGCACATAGGTCCATAGCTGCGAGGCCACGCCATACGCTGCAGTGGTCTGCGAGCCGTAGCGATTGACCAGCGACATCATCACGATCGCGGACGACGAGATCACCACCATCTGCAAACCCATCGGCAGGCCCTTGGCCACCAGCGCGCGCAAGATGCCGGTATCGGGCCGCAGGTAGGCCAGCTGATGCCGGCGCAGCGCGAGGAAGTGGCGGCGGCGGTAGAGCACCGCCAGCATTGCGGCCAGGCTCACCAGTTGCGCGATCAGCGTGGACAGCGCCGATCCCGCGATGCCGAGTTCGGGAAACGGGCCGATGCCGAAGATCAGCAGCGGATTGAGCAGCACGTCCAGCCCTACCGACAACACCATGAAATAGAACGGCGTGCGCGAATCTCCCGCGCCGCGCAGCGTCATCATCACGAAGTTGTAGAAGTACATGAAGGGCAGCGCCAGGAAGATGATGCGCAGGTAGCTGATGGCCAGCGCCCTGGCATCGGCCGGCGTATCCATGGCGGCAAGGATGTCTGGCGTGAAGGCATAGCCGAGCACCGCGGCAATTACCGACAGCAGGACAAAGAAGGTGGTGCTGGTGCCCACCACGCGGCGCGCTTCGCCCAGGTCGCGCGCGCCCACGGCTTGCCCGATCATGATGGTGTTGGCCATGCTGATGCCAAACACCACGCCCAGCAGGAAGAACAGGATGATGTTGGCATTGGAGGTGGCGGTCAGCGCCGCCTCGCCGAGAAAATGCCCGACCCACACCGAATTGATCGAGGCATTGAGCGACTGCAGGATATTGCTGCCCAGCACCGGTAGCGAGAACAGCAGCAAAGTGCGACCGATCGGGCCCGTGGTCAGCTGGGCTTTGGATTTTGTTGGCATGTTCGAGTTTGTCTCGTGTTCTTATTGCGCCCGACACGCATTCGTGTCATCAGGTGACAGGAGCAATATCAATCGGAATGCCCCGTGCGCGCCACTATCTCATACCTTCCTGACAGCCTTTGTCGGCAGGTGTCGTCAGACAGAAAGCCAATTGTAAACAGTCGCCGTCACAGCCGTCACGCAATGCGTGACGTGGCCCAGGCGCCTCGTTCATTCGAGAGGAGCAGGCGCCTCCAGCCACATTAGGCATTTTTGTTGTTTCTCCCAGAAAATCAAAAAAATTCATGGATATCAATGGCAATGCACTGACAGGTGCTCAGCTGGAACAATTCCTGGACCGTCTCGAAGCTGATCTCGAAGAAGGAAATTCAACGGAAGCGGCTGATTTGCTGGCGAGATTGCGCGCCAGGCCTTTGCGGGCGGATTCACTGGAATCCATTGACCGGCTGCACACGCTGTGGATGCGGGCGGGCGATTCCGCGGCTGCACAGGCCGTGGTCAACGACGACGGCGCCGCCGTACTGGCACTCGCGCAGCGCGAGGCCCGGGCCGGGCTGCGCATGCACCTGGCGCTCTATCGCCTCCAGATTGCCAACTACCTCGACGAGGAAGAGCCCACCCGGCAAGCCCTCGGAGAGATGCGTGCCATCGTTGCCGAGATGCCGGACCTTGATGCGAACCGGTACCGGCAGCTTCGGGTATTCGATAGCCTGGAGCGGCGCAGCCTGGACATCGCGCTGGAAACGGTTGAACTACGCAATGCACTGGACGGCGCCATCGCGCAGCGGGCTGCTTTCCGCGCGTGGGACCATGCCGACTACCAGCGGCGGCGTGCGTGGGCGCTGTCGCGTCATGGCAGCGACGACGAGGCGCGCGCAGCGGCCGGTGCGGCAATCCTGGCGCTGCAGACGGCGGCTGCGGATCAGGACGTCGACGAAGACGACTGGCTGCGCCTGGGCGGCGCCCTGATCGCGATCGCGCCCGAACGCCTGGCTGCCTTCCAGCAGGCGGTAACGGCGCTGACGGCGGACCGCGCCTTGCCGCAGCGCCGTGAGCTGGAAGTCCGGCTGGCCCGGCTCGCCGCGCGCGCCTTGCACGCGCAAGGCGATTTGCCGGGCGCGCTGGACGCTTGCTCCGCCGCGCGCCATGGCCTGTCCTCGGACGGCAGCGATGACTTCATCGAATACGAACTGCCGTGGCTGATCGAAGCCCGGCGCGTTGAAGAGGCCGGCCGCCGGGCCTTCTTTCACATTTACCAGCTGGAAGCCGAGATGTGGGACGGCGCCGCGCGGCTGGTTCACGCGCGTCTGGCCGACGCGGACGACGACTCCGTCTGGTGGCCATTGTGCGCCATGCGGGCCTGCAATACCGCCGAGACGCTGGAGCGTTTCATCTCTGTGGCGCAAGAGGACGGACAGGATCTGCCGACGCTCTCCCCGGTTCATGAGGCGCTCTTTGGCGCCGTTGGGGAAGTAAATGGTGCGCAGGCCATGCAGGTAGTGTTCGCAGCCGCGCGCGCGCTGGCCGAGCAGCGTTCGCCTCGCCATCCGTGGATCACGCGACTGGCGGCCGTGCACGATGCCGGCGCAGGCCGCATCGATGCCACCACGCAAGCGGCGCTGTTGTATGCGGCGGCGCAGGAAGGCGGCATGGACGACAACCGTACCGCATACGCCCTGTTCCATGCGCGAGTGCAATCGCTCGGGCTGCCCCAGACGCTGAAGTTGCCGCATCCTTCCCTGCCGAGCGGGCTGTGGGGCTACAACTTCGGGGTCACGATCGGGAGCTACCTGGAGGAACACCTGGACAGCGTTCCCGCGGAACTGCGCAACGAGACGTACCGCGATTTCATCAAGTTGCAGACTGCCGCCTACGAGCAAGGGCAGGCGTGCATGGAGCGCTATTTCGCGAGCGGCGGCGGGCATCCGTACGACGCCTGCGCGCACCTCTACTCCATGATGTGCAATAACCTGGCCATCATCTATCGCTACGACGAGCGGCGCTATGAGGATGCCGTCGACCTGCATATGCGGGGCATCGCGGCCAGCCCGTTTGCCGAACACTATGCCGGCCTGCTGAGTGTGCGGATCGCGATGAAGGATGCCGAAGGGATCGTGAGCGCGGCCGAGCAGCTCTGGCACTACGCCGCCGAGCATGGCTACAGCCGGCATGACCCCAACGACTATCTGGGCGAGGTGTCCCAGGCTCTGTACAAACTCGATCGCGACCGCGAGATTCCGATCTGGCTGGAGCGCCTGGTGAAATGGCAGCGGGAAGAAGGCCTGGACGATGACAACTTGTCCACCGATGCGTTGGGCGTGCACCTGCAGATGGCATTCAACCTGGCGCATAGCTGCCCGGAAGAAGCGTCGGTATTGTGGAGCCGCATCGCGCGCCAGGTGGAAGCCTGTCCGGTGTCCTGGATGGTATGCCTGGGGGCCGACACGCTCCACGGGCTGCATCGCCGGGCCGAGGCCGCCGCGCTCTACGAGCGCGCCCTCGCACTCAATCCGCGCAGCAACGAATACGAATGCGATGATGCCAGCGCGATTGAGGAAAAGCTGGCGCTCTATCGGACCGAAGCCAAAGCCCCTGCCAAAAGCTGGTGGCAAGTCTGGAAATGAGTGCGGCAAGGCGGACCTCCGGCTACGCGCCGCGCAACGCGCTCAATGCCGGCGCGCTGAAGTCGGGGATCGCCGCGCGCAGCCAGGCGCGAGGCGACGAAGCGACCGTGCGCGCCTGGCTGCTTAACCACTTCTATCGCCATCTCGTCGCCAACTTCGAGCCGGCGACAAACATCGGTTCGCTTGCCGATGCGCGGCAGATACTGAAATCCGAGGCCGTACCGGAATGGATTGTTGCCCGCTTTGCCGCCTCCGCCAAGGCGGGCAGCAGCGAAGCGGCAACGCCGCTAGCACCCGTGGTCTGGGTCGATCCTGCCGATACGCGCCTGCTGGCACTGGAAGCGCGGCTAGTCGAATTCCTGACGTCGCGCCAAGGCACCGCCCTGGAAGGCAAGCTGGACCGCATCAACTGCCCGCAAGCGCTGGCGCTGTGGGACAAGGAACATGCCGAGATGGCAACGCGCATCGAGCGTGGCTGGCGCCAGAGCCAGCCCGAGGCGCTGCGCACCCTGCTGGCGACGCCGAATGGCGTGTTCGTGGAGTTCCTGCCGGACAGTGCGCTGCTGCGCTCGGAAATGGCGTTTGAAAGCTATGTCATGCGGCACTGCCTCGGGCAGTTTGCCGACCGGCGCGCGCTGGCCGGGGGCTACGGCGAGCGGTATGCCGGCGCGGTGGCGCAAAAGCAGCTGCGCCTGGTGAGCTTCCGTGATGCCGGCGGACATCCGCATATCACGATCGGCGTGAGTATCCAGGCCAATGGCGCGCTCCGCGTGGACCAGGTCAAGGGAAAGCAGAACCGGCCGCCGATCGAACGCTACATCGAAGACGTGCTGGCCTGCCTGAACGCGCTGGGCACCGACGAGGAAACACCGGCCGATTGCATCGCAATCGGCGTGGTACGCACGCCAGCCGGCTGGGAGCGCATCGAAGACGTGACCGACGCCGCAACGCAGACCCGACTGGTCGGCAGGTATCCGCAACTCTTCGTCAGGCTCAGCTCGCCAACGCCGATGGTGGAATGGCTGGTCGCCGCGCGCGAGCCGGGCCTGCTGTCGGCGCGTTCGCCGCGTGCGCCATCGGTCGGTTATGCCACCAGGCCTATGCCGGCACGAAACGCAGAAACGGGAAATCCGCATGGCGGCGGGGAAGCTGTCGCCACCGAAGGGGTGCCGTGGCCGGAACTATCGCTATCGCGGGCAGCGGAAATACTGGCCTTGCAATCCAGATCGTAACGGAGCGCCGAACCTGATGATCTTCTACATCCTTCTCGGGGGACTCGTACTT
>NZ_JBFTLX010000394.1:0-4428 GCF_056396665.1 Cupriavidus sp. 05T313
TGGCCAACTTCTGCCCACACTCGCTCACCGAACTCAAAACGACCGCCCGCAATCGGCTGCGCAGCGCACAACAACGCGCCAACATCATTGCCGCGTGCTGGAAGCAGGCCGAGTTGTGGTGATGTCATCATTTATACAAGGATCAATAGGTCAGGTTTGGATGCAAATTAACACATTGACGCATGCTTGGAGATGAAGGTAACGCCGCACGTGGCACAAAACACCTCGGGACGACGCTCGGACCGTTACTGGTGCCATTGCTCGCAGTGGTGGTTATGCCATTCGCAGCCAACGCGCAAGCTGATCGAGCAGGGCTTTGGCTGGGTCAAGACAGTGGGG
The DNA here is from genome assembly GCF_056396665.1 of Cupriavidus sp. 05T313. Classification (NCBI taxonomy): domain Bacteria; kingdom Pseudomonadati; phylum Pseudomonadota; class Betaproteobacteria; order Burkholderiales; family Burkholderiaceae; genus Cupriavidus; species Cupriavidus sp. 05T313. The sequence goes on from NZ_JBFTLX010000394.1 coordinate 340, forward strand.
CGCATGCGTCAGGTGATGGTGCGCAGCCTGAAGAAGGTCCACCAGCGGTTTGTCCTGAGCATGGCCGCCTACAACCTCGTGCGCATGCGCTCGCTGGGACGAATCCGTCCGCAGTTGCAGTAATCGCTGCAATGGGGCCTGGAATCCGGCCCCCAGTCACTGAAAAAGATGATGAGGTGGCGCAGAGCTTCCGGACTGTGAAAAAAGCGGGGCACAAGAACCGCAGAGGGGAAGGTTCATCGTTTGTTTCAGCAGCCTGTTAGGGACCCAAGGATCGCAGATCACCGCGCTCAAAGTGTGCTGAAGAGTTCCGCCACGCTGATCCGCAGCGCCGTGGCCAACGCTTCGATCGCGTCCAGCGAGGGGTTGGCAGCGCCGGTCTCGATCCGGCTCATGTAGGTGCGGGCAAAACCCACATGATCGGCAAAGGCTTCCTGAGACAGGCCGGTGGCTTGGCGAAGTTCACGAATGCGCTTGCCAAAGCGACGGCGTAGGATCGTTTTCATGGCCCCTACTGTGGGAGGGGGCACACTAATCGGCCACACACTAATCGTGACATTTCGGGCGCGGTTGGCTATGCTATGTCGGCGTCGGCAACCCCTTGCCAGCGCCGAACCGGAGCACACTCTCACCATGAGCGGCATGTTTGTCCTCTGGCAAACGGCACGCCACGCCGGCGATCTCGCCCGGACGGCCGCGCCGTACCACGCCCTAGGCGCCACCCTGGCGCAGCGGCCGTTTCGCCTTCCTGCTCCTCAGCAGGCTGCCGCGCTGCAACTGCAGCGGCTGGTGGCGGCCTACCTGCAATACCAGGAGGGCCAACTGGCCCACTACCAGGCAGCCGTACAGTGCGTGGCCGCCTGTACCGCCTACTGGCAGGGCAGAGGCGCGCTGCCGTGCCACTGGCGCCGGATCCGCAACCAGGTGCTGCGCTTTGAATTCAGCCTGGCACGTCCACTGTTTCTGTCGAGCCGCGTCTACGCGGTCACGCAGGATCTGTATCCCTATATTTCACACTGTAGTCTGGGAGCATCGCTATGACGATCGGCTTAGCCGTCTTGGCCGTGGGCGTGCCCATCGCGGCATTCTTCATCTGGGTTGCCCGGAACAGTCTTCGCGCACAGGAGGCGGAACGGGCGGAGCGCCGTGGGCGCAGCTGCCACTGCGGGCGCCGGCAGACCAGCGCCGACCACCAACTGCCTCCATAGCCCTCTGGCAAGAAAGACAGCCGAGGCTTATCGGTGTCCGATCCATCCCAGGGCACAATCGCCAGGCACGAGCAGCACAGTGCCCAGTGCCCAGCGGGTGGGCTCCACCACGGTCACAACGCAACCGGTCGCATCGACTAGGTCCGTGGGAATTGGTAAGCCAGTGGTCATTGTCAACTTCGAGTGTCTGAGCCCACTGCACTGCGGGGCAGACTACGGCATGGCAACCAGTGTTTCACGACCGACCGGTCAAAATCCCGAGCGTTTTTTCCTAGGCGCGACAGTGGTAGCGTCGGCGGTGGGCGATGGTTTCGTTGGTCAAGGGGGTATTGGACAAGTCAACTGTGCTACGGGGCAAGAAGCTCGCCTGAACTGGCGAGCGGCTGTGGCACGCTGGCAACCTTGTCAAATCAAATTCAATAGATTACTCTGTACGCACTTTTCGCCCTTCTGGGCATCGACATTGGCGCTGCGCGCCACGATTGGATGTGGTACGGCTATCATGGGCCTTGGGCGCTTAGCAATGTAAGCGCTTGCCTTAGTCGCCGTCGTCCATTTTTGGGGCCAATCCGGGCGGGCTGTCTAAGTCCGTCCAGTTCTCATCTCCCGCCTGCAGTGAACTTGGTAATTTTGCTGCGGGTATCTCCCGTTTTCCTGGCTTCTTCCATCCCTTCGCAACCTTCCTGAACCGTACGCAAAGGGTTTCGCATGCCCTAGTGCCGGCCACTTTCGGCGCTCTCTGGCCGTACCGGCAGCGTCGATACGCTCTGCGCAACAACTGGGATGGGGCGGCGCTTCGCACTCTAAGCGCTTGCCTCAGCTACCGCTTGTCCATTTCTTGGGCCAATCTGGGCGGGCTGTTCCAAGTCCGTCGATGCTCATCTCCTACCGGCAGTGAGCTCCGCAACTCGCTGCGGCTATCCCCCTTTTCCTTTCTTCTCCCATTCCTTCGCAACTTTCCTGAGCCGTAGTCAGAGGCGTTTTGCACGCCCTTGCACCACTTCCACTCTTGCCGTTTCGCTGCGACCGCAATCGGYAGCGTCATAAGGGGTTCCTAGCCCTTCCCCCTAGTGATGTACTCAGGACAGCCTGAGCATGGCCGGACTGTATCTGGCGAGTTCGTCTGCACTCTCAAAGCAGGCATCCAACGAACGGAACTCAACCGTTGCCGTTGGGAAGGTAAGGAAGGTGGACGTAGGGCTCCGCCTCACGTAGTCCCGGCATGTTGTCGCCAAAACGCCGGTGTGTGCCTGACGGGACGCACCGGCCCGCTGGTGGTGCCGAAGCTTGTCGCTGTACCCGTACCGCGTGCCCGAGGGTTCCGGTGCCAGGGCTGGTTTAGCCAGCCGCAGTTAACACTGACCAAAGTTAACACCGACTAAGTGAGGAACCCAATGAAGTTCGATATTTTTGTGGACCTGATGCGCCTGGTTGAGCGCAATCGGGATGGCTCGTATGCGACCCAGGCGGCCCGCAGGGAAGTGCTCGCGCAGGTGGCTCATGATCTCAAGGACATGGGCTTTCGATCGCTTCCTGCTACTGGGTTGAAGCCAAAGCATGTTACAGCGCTGATCGAGCGTTGGCAGGCCTCCGGCATTGCTGTGGGGACCATGAAGAACCGTATGTCACATGTGCGTTGGTGGGCAGAGAAGGTCGGCAAGCGGAATTGCGTCCCGCGTACCAATGCCGAGCTGGGCATTGGCAGGCGCAGGTATGTGACCAACGTTTCGAAGGCACTGGTGCTGGCTTCGGGGGATATTGAGAAGATTGCCGATGAACGTCTGCGCTGTTCTGTAGAGTTGCAGCAGGCTTTTGGGTTGCGCAGAGAGGAGTGCCTCAAGTTTCAGCCGAGGTATGCGCTGGCAGGCGTGACGCCGGATGTAGTACGGGAGATTCAGCTCAAGCCGACCTGGTGTAAGGGCGGTCGGGCACGTGCTGTGCCTGTCACGAATGAGCGTCAGCGGGCTGTGCTTGCGCGTGCGGTTGCGCTCTCTGGAAGCGGCTCCATGATCCCCAAGCATCTCAAGTACATCGACCAGCTCCACCGCTATATCTGGGCTGTTGAGAAGGCTGGCATGTCGAAGCTACATGGTCTTCGGCATCAGTATGCCCAGCAGCGCTATCACCAGCTCACCGGCTGGCTTGCTCCCGCCGCAGGTGGACCAGTGTCGGCACAGCTCACGCCGCAGCAGCGTGCCGTGGATCGTGCAGCACGACTGCGGGTGTCAGCCGAGCTGGGCCACAATCGTGAGGAAATTACGGCAGTTTATCTGGGCCGCTAGCGCATTGTCTCGGCCTTGTTTGACGCCATTTACTAAGTCGCGGCAGCCCATTTGTTTGGAAAGCAGCGTTGTGTCGTGCCTGTTGTACAACCCTGTCCTTTTACGAAAGAGAGTGACACCTTGTCAGATCTATTGGAACATCAATTCATTCACTTGCTTGAGCGCGGCGCGGTGGGATTCGTCGAGCTGGTGCCGGCGCCGGATTGCTGGTATGTGCGCATCAATGGTTGGCAGTGGTTGCGCTCGCCTCGCGAGTGCCCATACCGATTCTTCCCGTTGGAAAGGACCTTGGCGTACCTGCGCGACCTGGGGTGCGGGCGAGTGATGGTGGATCTGAGCACCTGGCCAGACACGCCATAGTCCTGATTTCCCTCGGTCGTGTCCCCTTTTGTCGAGGGATGGATCATTGAGCCAAGGGGGCAGCGAAGCGAGCGAAGATAGGCGATGATTTGTAATAGCCTAGACTAAATCTGACAGTGGTTGGTTATCCATGCCGCCGCACATCGGTGCGAAGGGCGTAGCCCAGAGTGCCAGTGTGCGGCGGAATCCACAAGGAGTCCGCCATGACTCAGGAACAGAAAGTCATCCGTGCCAAGGTC